>JAYUAL010000439.1:0-3211 GCA_043741355.1 Gemmatimonadales bacterium
AGGGTGAAACCGTCATTGGGCCGGAGCATGGCCCAATACTCACCGAAGGGCCGGAAGGCTGCTCACCGGATTGATGCGGCGCGGTGTGGAATTCCGCGAATGGGATGGCTCTAGTCCAGACTATACCGCCGCAGCTTGTAAAACAGCGTGCGGAGACTGACCTGAAGCAGCTTCGCCGCTTCCCTGCGAGTACCCTGGGCTGCGGCGAGCGCCCGGACGATCGCCTCGCGCTCTACCGCCTCCACCTGCGGCTTGAGTGAGTAGCCACCGTTCCCCGCGTGCAGGCCGTTCGGCTCCGACGCCAGGATCGGAAAATCGGAGCGATCCAGCTTGCCGGTGGGGGACAGCGTAGCGGCCCGCTCGACGATCTGCCGCAGCTCCCGGACGTTGCCGGGCCAGCTGTATGCGGAGAGGCTCGCCAGGGCCTGGGGGGTGAGGCTGATCGGGCGCCCGGTCCGCGACGCGACCTGCTGGGCAAAGTGGGTCACCAGCGCGGGGATGTCCTCGATCCGTTCGCGGAGGGGCGGCAGGGTGATCAGGACCGTCTTGAGCCGCTGCAGTAGCTCGGGCCGGAACCGTCCCTCGCCCACCGCCGCATCGATCGGAAGGCGCGAGGTAGACATTACCCGCACGTCGGCCTCGGGACCCTGATTCCCGTGGCTCTTTCCGCCCAGGCGTGACAGCAGGTTGGTCTGGCTGTCGGCGGAGAGCGACACGACTTCCTCGAGCAGCAGGGTGCCCCGGTTGGCCGAGCGCCAGAGGGTCTGGGGGTCGGCCGGGGTGAAGAGGTCCGGAGCGGCGTCGCAATCCACCGCCACGAAGGCGCCATCGCCGCGGCGGCTGAACCGATGCATCGCCTGGGCGAGGAGCGCCTTGCCGGTGCCCTTCTCGCCGGTGATGAGCACCGCGCCGTCGGCGGCCGCGGCCCGGGCCGCGAGCTCGAGAAGCCCCCGCATCTTGGGATCTTCGGCGACGACCAGGGGCTCCAGGCCCCTGGCGCCGAGGGTGGCGCGAAGCCGGGCAACCTCCTGCCGCAGGCGTTCACGCTCCTCGGCTTGTTTCAGGGCCAACAGCAGCTCGTCGGACACGGGGGGCTTGCGCACGAATCCGTCGGCGCCCTCGCGCAGCGCCGTCGCGGCCAGCGCCGCGGTCATCTCTCCCCCGGTCACGATCACAATGCCGGAGCCACCTCCCGAGCGGTAGCGGCGCAGGAACCCGAGCACGCCCGGCTCGCCGGCGCCCAAGTCGAGGAGCAGCGCTTCGACGGCGCTCGCCTGGGCTTCGACCAGCGCAGCCTCAGGCTCGCGGCGGAGCCGCACCTCGTACCCCGCGGCCTCGAGCGCGGAACCGACGCTCTGGCGGAGGGTATCTTCGGGATCGACGATGAGGATGCGCATGAAGATGACGCCCGGGTGCGGGGGTGAGCCCGCTACTGGCAGGCGATCTGTCCCTCGACGGTGGCTGGTGAAGGTGGCGCGACCGGGCCGCTGTACAGGGCGCAAACCACCGTCGTGACCGCGTGGGTGGCGGTGGCCGCCCATCCGGAACCGGTCGCTACGTTGATGGTGATCGTCGTGTTCAGGCTCGGGTTATAGATCAGCTGCGCGCTGGGCACCGCGCCTCCGTAGTACACGGCGTTGTCGTTCCAGTAGGATTCCTGCGCCGTCGCCAGGTTGCGGAGGTCTCCCTTCATGGTGGAGACGTACGCTTTCTGCTTGGTGTACCCGAACTTCGGGAGGGCGATCGCGGCGAGCAAACCGATGATGACCACGACGATCAGGAGCTCGATCAGCGTAAACCCCGCGCGACTACGCATTGTTCGACCTCCTTCCCGTCCCTGACGATGAGCCCGCTCGATGGTCTCGAACTACCCTGCCCCCGGTGTGCGAACCGGGGGGCGGCAGCCTTCCAGCCGCCGCCCCCCGGCACGCATCCGAGTTGTGTTAGCTGCAGACGATGACGCCGTCCGCAGTGGACGCCGCGCCCGCACCCACCGGCACCGTGCACTTGTTGAAGCCGGTGCTGATGGAGCTGTTGGTCACCGTCGCGGTGAATCCGCTCGTCACGCCCGCGGCCGCACCGGTGTTGCCGCTCGAGAGCGTGAAGTTGCTGGCGGTCTGGAGCTGGGCGAACGAGCCGTAGGTCGCGTAATCCGAGAAGTACGCTTCCTGGGCGGTCATCAGGTTACGCAGGTCGGTCTTGACCGAAGCCAGCTTGGCCTTGTCCTTGGTGGCTGCGAACTTCGGAATCGCGATGGCGGCCAGAATGCCGATAATCACGACCACGATCAGCAGCTCGATCAGCGTGAAGCCCTTGCGGTTAAACATTTTCTTTCTTCCCTCCCAAAAATGTGAGACTGCTGGCGGTGGTACGGTAATCCGGCGTTATGGTGCCGCTCCTGGTTTCCGGGCATCTCAGAGAGCAACGATGGTGCCACCCTCGCGGGGAATCCCTAACCCATTACCATTCAAGGGGATGATGCCCCGCACCATGCGCCGGGCTGGGTCCCCTCCCTTCGGCTCTCCCTTGGACTTTGCAAGCCCGTGGACCCCAGGTCGTCCCTTCGTTCGAGAAAGGCGTGCCTCGTGACGCATGCAACCGAGCCGGTGCCGCCACGCCGTTACCCCCGCTGGGTGCCGCTGGCGGGACTGGTCTTCCTCGCAATGGCCGCGTCCATTTCTGGAATCGCGAATCAATTCGCCCAGGATGACTTTGCCATCATCTGGAGGAACCAGGCGGTGCACAATCTGGGGCACGCCCTGCGCTTCTTTGCAGAACCGTACTGGCCCAAGCCGTTCACGCCGGACCTCTATCGCCCGCTGGCCCTCCTTTCATATGCGGTACAATGGGTGGCCGGGGGCGGCGACGCGCTGGTGTTCCGCGTCGTCAGCTATCTGCTCTACTGTTTGGTCACCGTGGCGGTGTTCCGGATTGCACGCCTGACGCTGCCCTTTGCAGTGGCGTTTGCCGCGGCCGCACTCTTCGCGGTGCATCCGGTGCATGTCGAGGCGGTGGCGGTAGCGGTGAACCAGGGCGAGCTCTGGGTGGCGCTGCTGTCGTGCATCGCGGTTTTCCGCTACGTCACCGCCCGGCGGGCCGGCGGGGCGATTCCCATCGGCACCACCCTCGGCATCGGCGCCCTGTACCTCGTCGCCTGTTTCTTCAAGGAGAACGCGCTGGTGCTGCCCGGGCTGCTGGCGGCGGCGGAGCT
>JAYUAL010000440.1:0-7504 GCA_043741355.1 Gemmatimonadales bacterium
ATCTCGTTCGACAAGGTGTGGGATCCCGAGGTGATCGGGGAAGGGCTCCGCACCTACGATTGGCTCCACCTGCACCACGAGGACTTCACCGGCCAGTACTCCAAGTTCTACCTCACTTACGCCGGCGCCCCCTGGCTTTCGGAGATGGTGGACCGGAACCAGCGCACCGCGCGCCAGCTTGGCTTCGCGAACGTGCCGGCGGAAAAGAAGGCGGTGGCGCGGACCATCGCGGCGTTCGTCGAGCGGGGCGGATTCCTGTTTGCGATGTGCACCGCCACCGAGACCCTCGACCTGGCGCTCGCCAGCGACGGAGTCGACATCGCGGCGAGCTTCGCCGACGGCACGCCGATGGACCTGGCGGCGGCGGACAAGATGCACTGGGGGCGGGCGCTGGCCTTCCAGAATGCGCGGCTGGAGCTCTCGCCCTCGATGGCGGTCTACTCCGAGATCGACGGGCACCAGGTCAATTCGCCCGACCGGCGGCAGCCGCTGGGCGCGTTCAGTCTCTTCAACTTCAGCGCCAAGATCGATCCGGTGCCCACCATGCTGGTACAGAACCACCGCCAGGTTATCCCGGACTTCTACGGCCTCACTACATCGTTCAACAAGCAGACCCTCAAACCCGGTGTCACGGTGCTGGCCGACGAGCCCGGCGCCCCGTGGGCCAAGTACATCCACGGCGAGCGCGGCCAGGGCACCTGGACCTTCCTGGGGGGCCACGATCCGGAGGATCCACAGCATCAGGTCGGCGATGCGCCTACCGACCTTTCGACCCATCCTCACTCCCCGGGGTATCGGCTGATTCTCAACAACGTGCTCTTTCCCGCCGCCAAGAAAAAGGAACTCAAGACGTGAGCGAACGGCTCGCGCCGGCGGCCCGGGAGCGGATGGCCGCCGAGATCCGCGCCGCGCGCGGGCGCGAGGTCTGCTTCGTGGCCACCTTGGATGCCGGTGGGGCGATCACCGCGGTGCGCCCGGTGGCCCGGGGCACCGCGGCGGAGGTGTTGGCGTTGCCCGGCATCGCCGACCGGGGCGAGATGATCCTCCACAACCATCCGAGTGGCGGCCTGGAGCCCTCCCCCGCGGATCTGTTCATCGCGGCGCGACTGCACGACGGCGGCATCGGCTTCGGTATCGTGAACAACGACGCCACCGAGCTGTACATCGTCGTTGAAGTACCCCGGGTGAAGTCGGAGACCAGGATCGATCCGCTGGAGATGGTGCATACGCTGGGCGGAAAGGGTCCGATCGCGGCGCGACTGGGCGCGTTCGAGGACCGTCAGGGCCAGCGGGACATGGCGGCACACGTGGCGGACGCCTACAACGACGGCGGCGTTGTGCTGCTGGAGGCCGGTACCGGGATCGGCAAGTCGTTCGCGTATCTGGTGCCGGCACTGGCATGGGCCCGTGCCAATGGCGAGCGCACCGTGGTCTCCACCAACACGATCAACCTCCAGGAGCAGCTGGTGGGGAAGGATCTCCCGCTGCTTCGCGATGCCCTCGCGGACGAGGTCCACACCCCGACCTTTGCGCTGCTCAAGGGCTGGCGGAACTATCTCTGCCTCGCCCGGCTGGGCACCGCGATGGGAGGACAGCAGTCGCTGCTGGAGCCGGAGAAGCTCGACGAGCTGCTGGGCCTTTCGGAGTGGGCCAGCCGCACCGCCGACGGCACCCTTGGCGACCTGCTCGTGCAGCCCAGCAGCGAAGTGTGGGACGAGGTCGCGGCGGAGCCCGATCTCTGCCCCCGGCTCCGCTGCCCGCACTTCGATCGCTGCTTTCTGTTCAAGGCCAAGCGGCGTGCCGCCGAGGCGGACGTGGTGGTGGTGAATCACCATCTGCTGGCTGCCGATCTCGCGGTGCGGGGTGCCCAGGACAACTGGGATGAGGCCGCGGTGCTGCCGCCCTATCAGCGCCTGGTGCTGGACGAGGGCCACCATCTCGAGGACGTCGCGGCCGATCACCTTGGGGCCCAGGTCACGACCCGCGGCGTCCGCCGACTGCTGGGACGGTTCGAGCGGAACGGCAAGGGACTGCTCCCGACTCTGGCGCATGAGCTCCGGAGCCAGATGGATCTGCTGAGCCGGGCGAGTCTCGACCTGCTCACTCAGCAACTGCTGCCGGCGCTCAACGATGCCCGTCGCGGCACCGAGGCGATGTTCCAGCGAATGTTCGCGCTGCTCGAGCGGAACGGCTCTCCCTACCGGCTCGACGCCGATTTCCACAAGGCGCCGGTCTGGAGCGAAGGTCTCTCCGACGAGCTGGAAAGCGTGCTCGCGGCGTTCCGAAAAATGCGCGACGACGTGGAGACCATCGCCGACCGGCTCTCCCAGACCGAGATGACCGAGCGCCGCACCCAGATCCTGGGCGAGCTGCGCGGCGTGGTGCGCCGGCTCGAGGCGGCGAGCGACAGCCTGAACCAGACGCTGCGGCCCGGGGCCGGCGGCCCGCCCACGGTGCGCTGGATCGAGCGCACCGGACCGAAGGGACTCACGCTCAGCCTGTCCGCCGTGCCGCTCGACCTGGCGCCGGTGCTCCGCGAAATGCTGTTCGACCGGGTGAAGACCGTGGTCCTCACCAGTGCCACGCTGGCTGCGGGCGGCGAATTCGATTTCCTGGAGTCCCGGGTCGGGCTCTCGGCCGAGCCCTCGCCGGTCACGGTGCGGGAGATTCTGCCGTCGCCGTTCAACTACACGGAGCAGTGCCTCTTCGGGATCCCCAATGACCTCCCCGACCCGCGCGAAGACGAAGCCGCGCACGACGCGTGCGTAGTCCGGGCCATCACCGAGCTGGCCTGGGCATCCGATGGCGGCATGTTCGCGCTGTTCACCAGCCACGCCGCGCTCCGGCGCGCCGCTGCGGAGCTCAAGAGCTCGCTGCCGCCGCGCTGGCCGATTCTCGTCCAGGGCGATGGAAACCGGGATCTGCTCCTGCGCCGGTTCCGCGAGGCGGGAAACGCCATCCTGCTGGGCACCGATTCGTTCTGGGAGGGCGTGGACGTGCCGGGACGGGCCCTGCGGGTGCTGCTGATCTGCAAGCTACCTTTCAAGGTGCCCTCGGAACCGCTCACGGCGGCACGGCTGGAGCGGCTGGCGGAGCAGGGTGAGGATGGCTTCATGGGATACCTACTCCCCCTCGCGGCGCTGAAGCTGAAGCAGGGATTCGGGCGGCTGATCCGCACCCGCACCGACGCCGGGGTGGTCATCCTGCTCGATCGCCGGGTGGTTGTAAAACGCTACGGCCCCCTGTTGCTCAGCGGATTGCCCCGGGCCGAGCGCATCATGGGCAGCTGGGCGGAGGTGCTCACCAAGTGCGAGGATTTCTTCGCCCGCCACGGCATCGGAGCCAGTGTCTCGTGATCGAGCGACCCTCGAAGATCGTCTGCGTCGGCCGGAACTACGCCGATCACGCCAAGGAGATGGGCAACGATGTGCCCAAGGCGCCGCTGCTCTTCCTCAAGCCGCCCAGCGCAATCATCGGGAATGGGGACGCGATCGTGCTCCCCGCGGCTTCGAGGCGGGTGGAATTCGAGGCCGAGATCGGAGTGGTGGTCGGCCGTCGATTGCGCCGGGCCAGCGCCTCCGACGCCGAAGCGGCCATCGGCGGTTTTGTCTGCCTGAACGATGTGACGGCCCGCGACCTGCAGAAGTCGGACGGGCAGTGGACCCGAGCCAAGGGCTTTGACACGTTCTGTCCCGTGGGTCCTTCGGTGGCTTCGGGACTCGACTGGCGCGACCTCGAGGTGGTGGGACGGGTCAACGGCCAGGAGCGGCAGCGGGCGCGGTCCACCGAGATGGTGTTTTCCATCCCGGTGCTCCTGGCCTACATCTCCGGCGTCATGACTCTGGAACCCGGCGATCTGGTGGCCACGGGGACTCCGGCCGGCGTTGGTCCCCTGACACCCGGGGATGTGGTGGAGGTGGAGATTCCCGGCGTCGGTATCCTTCGCAATCCGGTGACGGAACAGGGCCAATGAGCATCACCTTCAGCGACCGACTGGGAGCGCTTCCCGGATATCCGCTGGCCGAAATCCCGACGATCAAGCGACGCCTGCTCGATGCGGGCGTGGACGTGATCGATCTGGGGGCGGGAGACAACGACACCCCGCCGCCCGTCGTTGTGGTCGAAGCGCTGAAAGAGGCGCTCGACGATCCCGCTCTGAGCAAGTACGGCTTCCAGCAGGGGCTTCCGGCGTTCCGGAAGGCGTGCTGCGACTATCTCGAGCGCCGGTTCGGCCAGCGCTTCGATCCCGCCACCGGGGTGCTTCCGCTGATCGGCTCCAAGGAGGGACTGGCCCACCTGCCGTACGCCGTGGCCAATCCCGGCGACGTGGTAATTTTTCCGGAGCCCGGTTATCAGGCTTACATCGGCGGGACCATTCTCTCGGGCGCCACGCCGCAGGTGTATCCGCTGGTCGCCTCCGAGGGGTTCCTGCTCGAGCTGGAGCGGGTCTCCGAGTCGCTGCTGCGCCGGACCCGACTGGTGTACCTCAACTATCCCAACAACCCGACCGCCGCCGTCGCCCCCATGGAGTACCTGGAGCGAACCGTCGCCGTGTGCCGGAAGCACGGGATCCTGCTCGCGTACGACAACGCGTACTGCGATCTCACCTACGACGGTTACGTCGCGCCAAGCATCTTCGAAGTACCGGGCGCCCGGGACGTGGCGGTCGAGTTCTTCTCTCTCTCCAAGAGCTTTTCCATGACCGGCTGGCGGCTGGGCTGGGCCGCGGGGCGTCCCGAGCTGATCGGGGCCCTGAGCAAGGTCAAGTCCTACGTGGACACCGGGCCGTTCCTCGCGCTCCAGAAGGCGGGGGTGGTGGCCCTCGACGCCGCTGAGGCGCTGGTGGCCCCGGTTCGTGCGCTCCTGTCGGAGCGGCGCGATGCGGCGGTCGCGGCGCTCCGGCGCGCCGGATTCGAGGTGGCCAGTCCCAAGGCCGCCATGTATCTCTGGGTCCCGCTGCCGGAGGGCGTGAGGTCGGCGGCGTTTACGCGGCGCGCGCTCGAGGAATTCGGCGTGGTGACCCTGCCGGGCAGCGCATTCGGCCCCGCCGGCGAGGGATACTTTCGCATTGCGCTCACTGTGGGTCCGGCCCGGCTCACTCACGCGGTAGAGCGGCTGGGGCGCGCGCTGCAAGCCGCACGAGGAACCGGCGTTGCCGCAACCGCGTAACCTCTGGCTGCCCCGGCCCGCACGGTGGTCGCGCTGGGCGATCGCGATCAGCGTCGGGGTCCACTCCCTCCTCTTCCTGTTCAAGATGGGAGCCTACGCGCCGCCGGGCCGGTTGCCTCCGGCGCAGATCTACCTGTTCCCGCCGGGTGCGGAGGGGCAGCGGGCCTTCGACATGCCGTATCAGGTGCCCGGCGGCGCGGCCCGGAAGGGGCGCGCCGCGGGCATTACACCGCGCCCCGAGCAGGAGCAAACCCAGGCCCCCGAACCGGTGGCAGTGGAGCAGCCCGCCGCGCCCGCGGCGGCGGTTGTGGTCCAGCAACCGCCCGCCCCGTCAGCGGAGGTGGTCGACAGCGGCCCCGGCCCCGGGAGGCGCCGGATCGGGCCCGCGATGGGCGAGGGCAAGCTCTGGGTGCACCCGCTGCCCGCTCCGCCCCGCGAGATCGCGCAGGCGCTGGCCCAGACCCACGCCCAACTGGTCGACAGCGCGGTAAGCGCCATCGTACAGGCCTACATCGACTCGGTCCTGAATGCACCGGCGCGCCCGGGACAACGCCCGCCCAGCTGGACCACCCAGATTTTCGGCAAGACCTTCGGCCTCGACAGCAAGTACATCTATCTCGGCGGCCTCAAGATTCCCAGCGCGGTCCTGGCTTTGCTTCCCATCAAGGGAGGCGGCACCACGATGGAATATTCCCAGGCCAACCGCCTCGCGCTGATTCGTGAAGACCTGCAACGCGCTTCGGCCCGGGCGCAGACGATGGAAGATTTCAAGCGGGCGATCCGGGAGCTCAGGATGGAGCGGGAGCGGCTCAAGCAGCTGGAGCGAAACCAGAAGCTCACGCCTGAAAAGACGGACACCGCCAAGTCACCATGACCGCTCCGCGGCCCGGGTCAGCCGGGCCAACGAGGAGGAGCGCCCCACCACCGCCAGGAGCTCGTTGACCGGCTCCGAAACCGTCGAGCCGGTGAGGGCCACCCGGATCGGCTGGAGCAGGTCTCCCAGTTTCATTCCGCCGGATTCCGCTCGTGCCTTGAGGATCTCGAGGATCGTCTCGGCGTTCCAATCGTTCTCTGCGATGGTGCCGAGCCTCTCGAGGGCGATCCGCAGGGTCTCGACGTACCCGTCCCCCAGCTTCGCGCGCAGCTTGCGCCCCCGGTCGTCAAATACCACGTGGCGGGAGTCGAGGCGCACGGCCACTCGCTGGGCCATTTCGAGGATGGTGCGGGCGCGGGACTTGACCGCGTCGATGTAGGGTGGCAGCAGGTGAGGGTCGCCGAAATGGACCTGCATCCGCTCCAGCTCGCGCACCACCGGGGCCACCAGCTCGGCGGTAGGCGTGCGGGACAAGTATTGCCCGTTCATCCATTCCAGCTTCACGGTGTCGAACACCGCCGGTTTTTTCTGGATGGCCTCGAGAGAGAAGAGGGAGATCATCTCCGCCTCGGTCATGATCTCGCGGTCGTCGCCCGGTGACCATCCTACCAGCGCCAGGAAATTGCGCATCGCGGCCGGGAGGATGCCCTGGTCCTGATAGTCGCCGACGGCCGTGGCGCCATGCCGCTTGGACAGCTTTTTCCCATCCGAGCCCAGAATCATCGGCACGTGCGCGAAGATCGGCAGCGGCGCTTCCAGCGCCCGATACAGGGCGATCTGCTTCGGGGTGTTGGAGATATGATCGTCGCCGCGGATCACGTGGGTAATACGCATGGCGATATCGTCGGAGACCACCGCCATGTTGTAGATCGGAGTGCGATCGCTCCGCAGGATTACCATGTCGTCCAGGTCGCGACCGTGAAAGCTGATGCGGCCGTGCACCGCGTCGTCCCAGGCGATGTCCTCCTGAGGCATCCGGAACCGGATCACACTGGGCATGCCGCGGGCAATCCGTGCCTCGACCTCGGCCGTCGGGAGCCGGTCGCAGCGGCGATCGTATTTGAACGTGTCGCCGCCGACCGCCTTACGCTGGGCCTCCAGCTCCTCCCTGGTGCAGAAGCAGCGGTAGGCCTTCGCCTCGGCGAGCAGGCGTTCGGCGTCCCGGCGGTGCCGCTCCACCTCGGCACCCTGGAAGATCGGGCCCTCGTCCCAGCCAACGCCGAGCCAGCCGAGACCGTCGAGAATTACCTGGGTGAGCGCCTCGGTGCTCCGCTCCGCATCGGTGTCCTCGATGCGAAGGACGAAGATTCCGCCGGTCTTTCGCGCGAACAGCCAGTTATACAGCGCGGTGCGCGCACCGCCCACGTGCAGAGAGCCGGTCGGCGAAGGGGCGAATCGCACTCGTGGGGCGGCGTGAATCATGGGCCTCGATCGTAATGGAAGCGGGTCATCCATGCCAGC
>JAYUAL010000441.1:0-3197 GCA_043741355.1 Gemmatimonadales bacterium
GCCTCCCGCGCCACCGAGCTGCTGCTGGCGGGCGCGGCGGAGCGGATCTGGATCACCGATGCCTATCTGGTGGCCCCCCGCCAGATCTATCAGGCGATAATCGACGCCGCGCATAGCGGCGTGGATGTTCGGGTACTGGTTCCCGGCAAGAGCGATCTTCCCCGGGTGCAGAATTTCACCCGGATCGGCTATCGCGATCTGCTCGAGGCGGGAGTACGGATCTTCGAGTGGCGCGGAGCCATGCTTCACGCCAAGACCATCGTGGTGGATGCCCGCTGGGTCCGAATCGGCTCGACCAACCTGAACTTCTCGAGCCTGCTCGCCAACTATGAAATGGACGTGCTCTCCGACGATGTTCCGCTGGCCCAGGCCATGGAGGCCCAGTACCGCCGGGACCTCGACCGGAGCCTCGAGGTCAAGTACGGGGGCGATATGGCCGGTCGTCGCCGACGGGCGCTGGCGGCGTTCCCGCTGGGGCCGACTCCCGAGGAGCGGCGGCACCGGCCCTCACTTCGCGAGCGCCGCAACCGGGCCGCCGTGGCGGTGTGGGCACTGGTGTCGGGAGCCCGCCGAACGGTACTCCTTCAGTACAGCATCACCCTCACCGTCCTTGGCGTATTTTTCCTGCTTCTGCCCCGCACCATGGCCGCCATCTTCGGATTTGTGAGCCTCTGGTTCGCGGTGGCAGCCTGGCTCGAGACCTGGGGGCGCCCGGACCGGAGCTGAGCCGCAAACCCGCCGAACCGACTCCTGCCGCACGCTTCGTCGGATTCCTGTACACGACGTATCTTTAGGCGGCGCAACGACCTCAACGCCCGGAGCCCCCGCTGCGTAATTCGGACGTGGAAGACGCCGAGCTGGCACAAGCGGCCGGCGGCGGTGACCCCGATGCCTTCGGAAAGCTCATTGACCGGCACGGCCTTGCGGCCCGCCGGGTGGCCCGTGCCATCCTGCGGGACGACGATGATGCGGACGATGCGGTCCAGGAAGGAATGCTGGCCGCGTGGCGGGCCATCGAGCGCTACGATCCAGCTCGCCCGTTCCGGCCCTGGCTCATGCGGATCGTGGTCAATGCGGCGCTCGATTCGCGGCGGCGCGGCCGGGTGCGACAGGCCGAGCCGATCGTGGAGACCCTGGAGTCCGGCGGCCTCGGCCCGGATCGTATGGCCGAGGCCGCGTTGCTCCGGGAAAAAATTGATGCGGGGCTGGCCCAGTTGCCGGAACGCCAGCGAGTCGCGCTGGTGTTATTCGACTCGGAGGGGTGGGGCCACGCGGACATCGCCGCCGCGCTCAATGTGCCGGAAGGCACCGTACGGTCCTATGTGTTTCACGCGCGCCGCGCGATGCGGAAAACGCTCGGAACGCTAGCGGAGGGAATGAAATGACCATGTCGCCGTTCGATGGCGAGCCCGATCCCGAGCTGGGGCGGATGCTCCGCGAGGCCCTGACCGGGCCCGAGCCGGAGGCGTTTCTGCGGCGAATCCGGATGGCGGTCGCCGGCACCGAGCGCGGAGACCAGTGGGATGTCCTGGCAGGCTGGGCGCGACCCCGAGTCATGGCCATCGCCGTGGCCGCCGGGTTCCTCCTCTGGCTTGGTACCTGGTTTACCCGCCCGCCCGCGCCGGCCGATGCCGGAGTCACCATGGCCTCGCTGCCGGCGCACACGGTGGTCTCGTCCCAGCCGCCCGCGGTGGCTGAGATCATGTCCGACTTCCGGCAGAGGCCATGACCCGGTCTCGCTCCGGCGCCGCGCTGATGCTGATCGCCGCTTTCGTGCTCGGCGGCTTGGTCGGCGCCGCCGCCACCATGATGGCCGACCGCAAGCACGGCCCCCGGCCCCCCTACGTGGAGCGCCTGACCGCGGACCTCGGCCTGACCGACGCGCAGCGCGACAGCGTGCAGGCGGTCCTCGACCGGCACCAGCCGGCCATGGACTCGCTCTGGCAGCTCATCAGGCCCCAGTTCCGATCGGAACGGCAGGCGATCCGCAACGCGATCAGCGCGCTGCTCACGCCGGAGCAGCGGGACAAGTACACGAATATGCAGCGCCAGGACAGCCTCCACCGGGCCGAGTCAGAACGGAGCCGGAGTGGCCGCCGGTAACGGGTCCGCGTTTCTGCTCGGGCTCTGCCTCTTCGGAAGCGCCGGGCGGGTCACCGCGCAGAAGCCCAAACTCACCCTGGCGGAAGCAATCGCCCGGGCCAACCGGGTACAACCCGGGGTAGTCTCGGCGGGCGGTACGATCCGCAACGCGCAGGCAAGGCAGCGCTCCGCGACGGGCGCGTTTCTGCCCAACCTCACGTTGACGGGTTCGCGGGGAGACAATTTCTCCGAGGGCCAGCAGATCGACCCCGGCACCGGCCAATTCACCACCAGCGGCACCTCGACTCAAAGTCTCGGAACCACGCTGAGCTCCAGCATCGACCTCTTTGCCGGCTTTCGGCGGAGCGGCGAGAAGAAGGCCGCCAACGCCAACCGCGATGCGACCGAGGCGAGCTTCCAGAACGCGCAGTTCCAGCAGCAGCTGACCACCACCAACACCTTTTTCGACGTACTGGCCGCCGAGCAGCTCGCTCTGGTGCGGGCCGCGAGCGTGCGCCGGGCCGAAGAGCAGCTCAAGGTGGCGGTGGCCAAGCTACAGGCGGGGCGGGGCATCCGCCCCGATTCGCTCCGCTCCCTGGTAACCCTCGGTAACGCCCAGCTTCAGCTGGTGAACGCCCAGACCGCGCTGGCCACCGCCGAGGCCAACCTCGGCCGGCTGGTTGGCGAGGACGGCCCGGTCGGCGCGGTGGACGATTCCTCGCTCTACCAGATGCTTCCCGCGGTGGACCTCGGGGCGCTGCGGGTCGAGGCGATCGCCAATGCTCCCGCGGTCAAATCGGCTGCGGCGGCGGCAGCCTCGGCCCGGGCGGCCATCACGATCGCGAAGGCCGGTTACTACCCGACGCTCAACCTGGCCGGCTCCGCCTCGCTCAACGGCAGCAGCCGGAACCGGTACACGTTTCTCAACTCCCGGTCGGTATCCCTGGGCCTCAACTGGCCGATCTTCAACCGATTTCAGCGGGAGCAGGGCATCGTCTCCTCGCTGGTGACCGCGGAGGTCGCCGAGGCCACCGCCGCCGAAGCGCGCCGCCAAGTCCTGTCCGGCCTTACCGCGGCGCTGGCCGGGCTGGAGGCGGCCCGACTCCGCATCGGTA
>JAYUAL010000442.1:0-7484 GCA_043741355.1 Gemmatimonadales bacterium
TGGGACTCTCCATCCTTGGCGCCATCCCGGTGATCCCGCGCTCTCGGAACGGGAGACCGGTATCATCCGAGCAAACCAAGCAGGTGGTCGAGGCCTTCCGGTCGGTGCGCCTCAACCTGACCCATTCGTTCGATGCATCAGGACCGGCCTGCCTCACCATTTCCAGCCCGGGTCCGGGCGACGGCAAGTCGCTGATCTCCGCGAACCTCGCGCTTTCCTTCGCCGAGGCGGGATACCGCACCCTGCTGATCGACGGCGATATTCGGCGCGGCGAACTGCACCGCACCTTCGCGACGGCGCGGCGGCCCGGCCTGCTCGACTACCTGAGTGGCGCGGTGAAGCGGGAGGAAATCTTCCAGCCCACTTCCCACCTGCGGCTCACGCTGATTCCCTGTGGCGTGCGGCTGCATCACGGCCCCGAGCTGCTCGGTTCCGCGCGGATGGCGGAGCTGCTTTCTACCCTGAAGAACCAATACGAGGTGATCCTGATTGACAGCCCGCCGCTCGGCGCCGGCGTCGATCCCTTCGTCCTGGGCACCCATACCGGCAACCTGCTGCTGGTGCTCCGCAGTGGCGAAACCGATCGCCAGATGGCCGAGGCCAAGCTCAGGATTCTGGACCGGCTTCCGGTGCGGATGCTCGGCGCGGTGCTCAATCATATCGACGCCGGCCACGGGGCGTACCGCTACTACTCATACAGCTACGGGTACGCCTCGGAAGACGAAGGGGTCGAGGACACGACGGAGAGCAAGGAGTTACCGGACAAATCGATGGCGGAGCAGAGCTAGCGCGGGCTGCGGCAACTCGAAGGCCGGCCGGCCGTCAGGATGCGGCCGGCCGGCTTTCGATCGTTCGCTTGGTGAGTGCGGCCCCGGCCCGCACGATCATGTCGAGGGGATCGACGCCGGCTTCGGCAAAGTTGGCCACCGCAAAGTATCCCGCGCTGAGGCCGATCGGTCCCTGGTTGTCCTGACCTGATTCGCCACTCGCCGCCAGGCACGCCTCCACGCGGGTGACCATGCTGGCTGCGCCTTCGGCCGAAGTGGACGGAGCGATCACCCCGAATTCCATGGGGCCCAGCCGGGCCACCACGTCGGACGAACGCCCCGACGTGCGGAAAAATCCGGCAATTTTTCGGGCCAACTCTTCCGTGGTTTCCACCGCGGCGGCCAGCACCGGCGCGTCGAGCGCGAGGACCAGACAGGCCACCGGCTGCTGGTGCCGGGTGGCTTCCGAGGCGACTTCCCTGGCCCGGCGGCTGAGCCCGATCCGGCTATAGAGGCCGGTCGATTCATCCACCAATCCCTCGAGTCGAGCATGATCGAGGGCCTGTTTGGCACCCAGGAAATTCTTGATCTTGAGAAGGATCGTCTCGCCGTCGATCGGCTGGGCGATGAAGTCCCAGGCCCCGGCGCGAAATGCCTCGAGCCGCTCGGTACGACCCGCCTGGCCCGCCGTGGTGATCACGATGGGAACGGCCGCGCCAAATCTGATATCAGCGCGAAGCCGAAGGCATACCTCGACCCCGTCCAGATCGGGCATCTGACGGTCCAGAATGATTACATCAGGACGGAGGGTTTCGGCCTTTTGCAGCGCCTGGGAACCGGTGAAGGCGCGGATCACCGAGTACCCTTCGGCCACAAAGATGCTCTCCAACGACCGGGCGGACCACTCTTGATCGTTGGCGATGAGAATGATCGGGGCACGGGCTGGCGGAATGGTTTGTTCCATTACCTCAGGCACCATTCTGGGAGATCGCTCCCTGAAAATCAGCCCGCAAGGTCGCGGAATACCGCCCGAACCCAAGCGAGCTGTCGCAACTTGTAGCGCGGATTAGACGAATCGCCGCGGCCTAATCCAGCACCGGGTCTCGAAGAACTGGGGAGGCCTTGCGCGCCAGAAAATTGCAAGTCCATGTAACAAAATGACTTGCACCGTGTTTTGCCGCTCCGCAACGCTCCTCAGTCCGCCCGCACCTGTCGAATTTCCCTGCAAGTGTCTGGCCGAACATTAAAGCCATTACCGAGTGGTTCTCAAGACGATCAAGGCAAGGGTTGCGCACCCCTGAAATGCGTAATTATGTATTATTGAAATTCTTCGCCGACGAGCGAATCCCTCGCAAAAAGGCGAGATTAGGCGGGAACGCAACGGAGCGTAGGGGTCGTGCCACAATTGGCTTGAGGTCGGACGGTTTCTGGCCATGAGCTATAGACCTAAACTGCTATTGGACAAGTTGTTACAAAGCGTTGACGGGTTGCGCCCCGCTTCAGCACGGTCCATGCTGTTGCGGGGGGTGATCCCCAGTGCCTTTGCCCCAGATCATGGTCCCGAATCAGCGAGACACGCTTGAGCCTCTGCCGTGCTGTGTCGATTGCCTTCCTGCTGACCGTCCGGTCGGCGCTTCCTTCGCCGGCATCGGCGCAGTCGGCGGACAACCGGAACGCCCAGGCCAACCGAGCCCAGATCCAAGCCGCGCTCACCGAAGCAGAAAAGATCGTCGCCTCTCCCGGGTACAGCGGCCGGATCAAGAGCGCCAAGCGCCGGGAAATCGCGCTCCTCAAGAGCCGGCTTGAGGACGGCGACCTGCAGCCTGGCGACCAGATCGCGCTGACCGTGCTTGGAGAGCCCAACCTGAACGGCACCTTTGTGGTCGATCCCCAACGGGTCATCTCTCTCCCGGGGGTCGCCGACATCTCTCTGCGCGGCGTGCTCCGCTCCGAGTTGCAGGGCTACATGACGGTCCAGATCTCGAAATTCATCAAGGATCCCCAGGTCCACGCCTTGCCCACCATTCGGCTCAGCTTGCTGGGGGGGGTGGGCAAGCCGGGGTTCTACCAGATCCCCGCCGGTGTGCTGGCGGGAGAGGCGATAATGTTTGCGGGCGGACCGGCCAGCGGTGTGGATCCGGCCAACACCACCGTCCAACGGGCCGGAATCGAGATCATGTCGAAAGAATCCTTCCGTCAATCGATGGTCGACGGCAAAAGTCTGGACCTGCTCAATCTGCGCGCGGGAGATGAAATTCTGGTCGGAGGCTGGAGGGTTCCTCCGGGATCGAAGCGGAACTTCTTCACTGTCGTTCTTCCGATCATCGGCGCGGTCGGTTCACTCGGCTATGTCGCCTCTTGGATCTTCAAATTCTAATGACGCCGTACGTCCGGCCCGAACGAAATGCTTTCAATACCAATGACGCGCCCTGATGAGCGATCGATTCGAACGCCAAAGAAACACCCGGCCTACCTGCGGGTGTCGAAGCACGCGCGTATCGAAGCGGGCGCTCCGGTCGGATATCGGGGAGGCCCCCGCCGGGCCCTCAACGTGGCGGTGGCGCTGCTCGGCATCGTCATCACCGCTCCACTCTGTATCGTCATCGCTATCCTGGTAAAAATCACGTCCCGTGGTCCGGTGTTCTACACCCAGGTTCGGGTAGGCCTGGACGGTCGCCGCACCAGAGCGGGATCCAATGACACCCGGCGGCGTCAGGACTTGGGCGGGAAGCAATTCCAGATTTACAAATTCCGCACCATGCACGTGGCTGCCGAGAGCCAGACCGGCGCCGTGTGGGCCACGACCGACGATCCGCGAGTGACCCGGGTGGGCCGGTTCCTCCGCCGGCACCGGCTCGATGAGCTGCCCCAGCTCATCAACGTCGTGAAGGGTGACATGAACGTGGTTGGCCCCAGGCCGGAGCGCCCGACCATCTTCGCGGCGCTACGGGAGGAGGTACCCAATTACCCTGCCCGGCAGCGTACCCTGCCGGGCATCACGGGGCTCGCCCAGGTCCGGCAACAGTACGACTCCTGTATCGAGGATGTGAGCCGAAAGGTCGAGTTCGACCTGCACTACATCAAGCGGCAAGGCTTCTGGGGCGATCTTCGAATCATGCTGGAAACAATTCCGGTCATCCTCCTGCGCCGGGGTGGCTGGTAGATTCGGGTCATGGAATCCGCTTCTCCGGCCCCCGCGATTGCCCTCGCCCGGACCGACTACGGCAAGCATCTCGTAGTCCTGGCCAGCGCGGCGGCGTTCGCCGTGCTGTTCGGTGAGCCCATACGTCTGTTGCTGCGAGACTGGTGGAGCGACCCCGAGGCCGGTCACGGACTGCTCCTGGGGCCGGTGGCAGTCTGGCTGGCCTGGAAGGCGGGCTGGCGGGCCGACAGCAGGGGCAACGCTGCCCTGGGGCTCGGCATTCTGGTGGCGGCGGTCCTGCTCCGCTATGTTTCGGGGCTCGCCGCCGAGCTCTTCACCATGCGGATGTCCATGGTGTTCGGCCTGATGGGCCTGACCACCTACTACCTGGGATTCCGCCAGGTGCTCGCGTGGTGGCTTCCCTTCACGCTCATCGTCCTGTCCATACCGCTTCCCGAAGTCGTGCGCGGCGCGATTACTCTGCCGCTCCAGTTCCGCGCTTCGCGCCTGGGCGCCGCGTTACTGGAATGGCGCGGGGTGCCGGTTCGCCTGACCGGCAACATCATCCTGGTGCCCGGCTACCAGTTGTTCGTCACCGAAGCATGCAGCGGGCTTCGTTCGCTGACCGCGCTGGTCAGCCTGGCGGTTCTGATGGCGTCGCTCTGGCTTCGGACCGTGCCGGCCCGCGCGCTCTTGCTCGGCCTGGCGGTAGTCATCGCCGTCCTGATCAACGCCGTCCGGGTCTTCCTCACCGGCTTTCTGATGGTTTTCGTCGACCCGAAGATGGGTGAAGGGTTCATGCACCTTACCGAAGGATGGCTGCTCTTCCTCGTCTCGCTCACGCTGATCTGGTGCACTACCTGGATCCTCGGCATCGGGGAAAAGGCCCTGCGGCGACGAGCCGCACCGGAGGTTCCTCCCCATGCCTAGATGGTTGCGACCGTGGGGCCCGGCCATCATCCTGGGTGTCGGGGGCCTGCTGTTGCTGGGCGTGAACCGGCAGCGGCCGATGGTCCTCACCGCACCGCTGACGGTGGTCCCCACTTCGATGCTGGGATTCCAGGGAGTGGACCAGCAGATTGGCGACGAGGAACGCCGGGTGGCCGGCATGAGCACCTATCTCATGCGCAGCTACGAACGGGACTCCACCTTCGGGTTTTCGGTGTACGTGGGGTACTACGAGCAGCAGACCCAGGGCCGCACCATTCACTCCCCCCGCAATTGCCTGCCCGGCGCCGGCTGGGAGCCGCTCTCGATGCGCGACGAAAAAGTCGTTCTCGGTGGCCGGACGGTGCAGGTTCGCCGCTACCTCCTGGCCAAGGACAAATCCCGGGCGCTGGTCTACTACTGGTATCAGGGACGGGGCCGGGTTGCGTCGAGTGAGTATCTGGTGAAGTGGGACTTGCTGCGCGACGCGGCCCTGACCGGACGGAGCGAGGAAGCGCTGGTGCGGGTGGTCGTGCCGCTGACCGGTTCGGAGACCCGGGCTGATTCGGTGGCAGCCGCGGTGGCCCGGGAAGTCATTCCCCGGCTCGACCGCGCCCTGCCGGCCTATCCAGGCCGGCGCCTCATTCCGCTGTCCTAGACCCGCCCGGCCGGCTTGTTCGCTCCACCCATGACCAGCGCGTCGGGTGAACGAACCTCCCGGGCCCCCCGCTTGGCCAACGCCCCCAGCGCCCGGAAGCAGGCGAACGCGAGCATCCACGAGAACAGCGCGCCGGTCAAGTGCTTAAGGACAGCCTTCACCACTCCGGCGTCGAAAACCCGGATCTGCTCCTTGGGCACGTTGCCGCGCATCTGCACCGCATCCAGAACAAAGCTCACGTCTACCAGGAGGAGCAAGGCGCCCAGGAACAGGCACACTATCCCGGTGAATCCGAGCGTCTTCTTTCCCTCGAGCATCACACCGAGCCCGCCGAGCAAGAGGACCCCGAGCAGCGGCGTGAGCAGAAAACCTCCCAGCAGACCGGCTGCCCCATAGCGCCAGTTCACCGCCCCGAGCTGCATCGGCCAGATGCTGGCGCCGTAGTCGAGGAACGGAAGGAGGAGGAGGAGAAACGCCAGGAAATAGCTCGGCGCTATCAGCCGGGCGTAACGCTTCTCGAAGGAATCGTCTGGCATAGCGATCCGCGGGTTGGGGGGGTCGGGGGCCGGACCGGCCGGTCGGGCGCCGAGATGAAAGATGCGGGGAGCGGCTCAGGACCGGAACCCCGGGAGCATAAATCAGGCGGGCCGGAGTGCAGGGTCACTCCGGCCCGCCTGATGAAGCCCGCTAGAGCTTACCGATCAGGCGCTGTTGCGGCGCCGACGGAACCGGGCCAGACCGACCAGGCTCAGGAGCCCAGTGGAGAGCATCAGCACCGAGCCGGGTTCCGGCACGGCCTGCATGAGGAACTCCTGGTTGCCCCCAACGCCTCCAATCATGTTCGCATCACTGACGACGAAGTAGCTAGACAGATCGAGACTCTGCCAGGCACTGGTATTGTTGGCCAGCAGCGTCGTCCACGCCGCCTCGCCGGCCCGAACCGTTGGCGGCTGGGACGGGGTAAACAGGCGCCAGATGGCGTAATTCAGATCCTGCACCGCGCTCGGGTCGGTAAGACCCGAAAAGAAGTTGCTGAGATACGCAGCCTTCAGGTAGGTGCCATTGCCAAGTGCGCCGAAGCGGGTGCGGGTATTGAACGCGGACGCGCCGGCGTCAAAGCGAGTGATATTGGCGGCGTAGGGCGTGTTCCCGACGACGGAATTGAGAAAATCGATGCAGAGGAGGTCCACCGTCGGCTGCCCGGGGGTGGACATCAGCTTGCCCTGGTACATGCCGTAGGGCGCGAACGGACTGAAATTGGTCATGTTCACGACGTCACTCGACGTCTGCGCGAGCGGATTGAACTGGGCCGATGCCGACTGGGCGATACTGGTGACCGCAGCCACAGCGAGCAACATTCGAGCGAGCTTCATAGCGGTCTCTTTCCCTGATGGCCGGCGCCTGGGTGCCGGGTTGGTATTCCTGCGAACCCTGGATTGTTATGACGGGTGCGGCGTCCTGCTGTGCCGTAGCCCCTTTCTGCAAGGCTCGGACCAATCCAAAAATCTTGACAGTAATGCGTTGTAAAGTGCTATGATACAATGACTTACAAATCATTAATGTGGTATGTAGATCAACCAGAAAGTGTCAGAGAATTGTAGAGCGATGTGGAGATACCACAACAGTGATAACCCCTCCAGGCTGCAGGCTTTTGCACCTACCCTCGCCGAGTCGGTTCCCAGACCGGATTTCGTTCACCACGGAGGGCCTGCATCCACGCGAGGAATCCGGCCACGTTCGACCCCACAGCGAAGCCGAGTATGGCCATCGCCTTGGGGAGCCGGCGTCCCTCCGGCCATGCCATCGCCACTGCGCCGAGCCCGATGCCCAAGGTAGCGAAGCCGAGCAGCCAGCGGGCCCATCCGTGATCGATACTCAGTAACAGCAGGCCGAAAGGCGCCAATGGGGCCACCAGAAACACCACCCAGCGGGCCAGCTTGTGGCTCAGGAGCTGAAAGGCAAAGCGGGGATACTTCAACGGCGACATCAG
>JAYUAL010000443.1:0-7456 GCA_043741355.1 Gemmatimonadales bacterium
CCTACTACGACGCCGCCACCGGCGACCTCAAGTACGCCACCAACAACGGCGGTGGCTTCAAAGCCACGGTCGTCGATTTCACGGGCAACGTCGGTGAGCACGCGTCGATTGCCATCGACGGGGCTGGCCAACCCGCCATCGCCTACCGCGACGTCACGAACTACGACCTGAAGCTCGTCCGCTCAAGCGCAGGTGTCTGGGCGCCTCCCCAGACGATTGCCCCCGGCGCGCAGATGACCGGCGAGTGGAACTCACTCAAGTTCGACGCCAGCGGCAACCCGCTCGTGAGCTTCTACAACGGCTCGGATTTCTCGCTCTATCTCGCGACGCCCGGAGCCCCGGCGTGGAACTTCACCCAGGCCGACAGCCGCGGCGTCGTCGGCTTCAGCTGGACGAAGTGGGAAAAGGACGAGACCCAGGGCTTCCGTCAGAATGCGCTCGGCCGCTTCCGCGATTTGCTCGCGGTGAGTGCCAAGAGCGCGGCGATGATGCTCTTCCTCAACAACAACGAGAACGTGGTCGGCAACGGCAACGAAAACTACGCCCGCGAGCTGATGGAGCTGCACACCCTGGGCGTGGAGGGCGGCTACACCCAGCAGGATGTCACTGAGGTGGCCCGGGTGCTGACCGGTTGGGGCGTGGACCGGCCGCTGCAAGGCGGCGGGTACGCCTTCCACTCCTGGGCCCACGATCGCGGCAGGAAGACCGTGCTCGGCGTGGAATTCCCCGCCGGCCGAGGGGAGGATGAGGGCGAGCGGCTCCTCACGATGCTGGCGGAGCATCCCAACACCGCATACTTCGTGAGCGGAAAGCTCTGCGCCCGGTTCGTCAACGACGATCCACCGGATGGGTGCGTCGACGACGCCGTGCGGGCGTGGAAGCGCTCGAGTGGCGACATCCGCGAAGTGCTGCGAGCGATCTTCCGGTCACCCGACTTCTGGGCGGCGCGCAACGTCGGCGCCAAGATCAAGACCCCGCTGGAGTTCGTGGCCAGCGCGGTGCGCGCCGTTGGCGGGGTGCCCGATTCCACCGTCCGGCTGGCGCAGGCCGTAACCCGGCTGGGCCAGCCGCTCTATCTCCATACCGCCCCCAACGGGTACCCCGAGCGCCAGGACGACTGGGTCAACAGCGGCGCGCTGCTCAACCGGATGAATCTGGCGGTGCAACTCGCGGCCAACCGGCTGCCAGGGGTCACGGTGAACCTCGATGCGGTCCTGCCTCTGGTAGAAGATCACGGAGCGTTGGTCGACGCAGTGGACCGGCTGATCCTGGGCGGCAGGATGTCACAGGAAACCCGCAAGGTGATTCTCGACCAGCTGGCCGATGTGCCGACTCCGTCGAGTGCGCGGGCGCTGGCCGTGGGCCTTGCGATCGGCGGGCCGGAGTTTCAGAGACAGTGAGGCGCTAAGACGCTAAGACGCTAAGACGCTAAGTACTGAACGCTGAACGCTTGAACGCCAAGAGGCTGGGACATGGCAATTTCGCGGCGCGCATTCATTCGAGGCGGGGCGCTGGGGCTGGTGAGCTTCGGCCTCGACCCGCTGTTCCTGAGCAGAGCGGCCTACGCGGTGGGCCCGCGGAGTCTGTCGCAGCCGTCGAGCCGTCGAACCCTGGTCTGCCTCTTTCAGCGCGGCGCGGTGGACGGCCTCAGCATGATCGTGCCACACGGAGACGCGGCATACTATCGCGAGCGACCCCGGATCGCCGTTCCGAGGGCGTCGGTTGTAGACCTCGACGGGCATTTCGGCCTGCATCCGGCGCTCGCCCCGCTCAAGCCCTTCTGGGACGGCGGAAGCCTGGCCGCAATTCACGCGGTGGGCTCGCCGGATGGAACCCGCTCCCACTTCGACGCGCAGGACTACATGGAGTCCGGGACGCCGGGGGTCAAGTCGACCACCGACGGCTGGGCCAATCGCTACTGCCAGAATGCGCGCGAGCATACCGACACGCCGTTTCGTGCCGTGGCGTTCGGGCCGCAGCTTCCCCGGATCATGGCGGGAACCGCCCCGGCGCTGGCCATCGACGATCTGCGCACCTTCGGGATGGGAGCCCGCGCGGGCGGGGGCGACAAACTGACCCGGGCATTCGAAGCACTCTACCAGGGCGCTGCCACCGGTCTCCTGGCCAGCTCCGCGGAGGAGAGCTTCGAGGCGATCCGGATGCTGAAGACCGCCAACCCGGGGGGCCAGGCCGCTGAGCACGGCGCCGAGTACCCCCGCGGCCGCCTGGGACAGAGCCTCCAGCAAATCGCCCAACTCATCAAGGCGGGGTTGGGACTCGAGATCGCCTTCGCGGACATGAGCGGCTGGGATACCCACGTAAATCAGGGCAGCGACCAGGGCCAGCTTTCCCAGCGGCTGGCCGAGTTGGGCCAGGCGCTCGCCGCGTTCGCCATTGACCTGGGTGAGCGAATGAGTGACGTCTGCGTGCTGACCATGTCGGAGTTCGGGCGAACGATCCGAGAAAACGGCACTGGCGGCACCGACCACGGTCACGGGACGGCCATGCTGATCCTCGGCGGAACGGTGAATGGGAAACGAGTGGCGGGCCGCTGGCCCGGACTCGACGAGGCAGAGCGCTATGAAGGGCGGGACGTGGCGGTCTCCACGGACTTCCGCGACCTGTTTGGCGAGATTCTCACCCGCCACCTTGGAGCCCGGGACCTGAGCTCGGTTTTTCCGGGGTATGCCGCGGCGGAGGGCGGATTCCCGGGGGTGATCCGGGTGTAGCGGGATCTCTACTGTCTGGGCGCCTTGCGCAGCGTCACCAGAATCGCCCCCCCGGGAGCATTCGGGCCGAATTCCATCGTCGCTTCGGTCGGGCCCTTGAAGCGAACCTCCTCGACGTTCTCCACCATGATCCCCTTCAACACATCCAGCTCACCCGACAAGGCTCCGTCCACGTAAACCACCGGCCTCGGAAGGGACCGAGCCTGGGCGCCCTGGGTCCTGGTGGTGCGGGGGTTGATGAAGTTCGGTCTGAGGCTTCGGATGGCCTCGAAGAGATCCTTCGACCGTTGCGCGGATTGGAGCAGCTCGGCCCGGGCAAGGACGTCGGGATTCCGGGATTCTGCGCCAACCGATCCCGGTGGCCGGCCGGCACACGCCGTTGTCAGCGCAAGCGCGATGAAGCCGAGTCTGTGTGTGTTCAAGGTGGTTCCCCCCACAGGGTACCTGGTGTCAAACAAACGGGGGACGGTCGGACTGCCTCGGAGGAACACCTCTGGTGACTCGGCATCCCGCTTCGTAGATTGGCTCGGTCGCTAACCCCCTCACCCCATGCACTACCGCCTGCTCTGCCTACTGGTCCTCCCGGCCCTTCTTGCCGCGCAGCAGCCGCTGCAATCGGTCACCGGGATCGTGCGCGACACCGCCGGCACACCCCTGGGCGGAGCCGAGGTGCTCCTGGGCCCGCGTACGGCGGCCACGAGCCCCTCCGGGGCTTTCCGCATCGACAGCTTGAGACCAGGCCAATACGCCATCACCATCCGCCTGGTGGGCTACACCCCGGTCCGCTCCCGGGTCGTGGTCGGGGCCAGCGAGCCGACCGAAATGGAATACTTCATGGTCACGGCGCCGTACCTGCTGGCGCCGATTGTGGTGGAGAGCCGGCGCACCGGCGTCTACGGCGCGGTGGGAGACACCAGCTACAAGGCCGCGGTGGGCGCACGGGTCCAGGTGGCGGGGCTCAATGGCGGCGAGGCGCTGACCGACAGCATGGGACGCTTCGCCTTTCCGGAGGCCGACCGCGGGGTCTACATGGTCCGGGTGACCTATCCGGGATATTCCGAGCGGCGCTTCACTGTCGTGCTCAAGCGCGGCGAGGGTCGCGAGCTAGGGGTGCTGCTGACCCGATCGGCGCAGTCCTCACCAACGGTCGAGGAAGGAGCGCTGGAAGACTTGGGGCACCGGCTCACGACCAGCCTCAGCCGAGAGCGGATGACCACCAAGGATCTGGAGCGCCACGGCTCGGGGGGACTTTGCGACATCCCACAAATCAAATCCGAGGCTGGACGCGGCAGCAGTGCCACCACGACGCTGATCCTCAACGGGGTGACGGTGTATTGGGAATTCGACGTGGGGTCGCTCTGCTCCTGGCGCGCCGATGAAGTGGAGCTGGTGGAGTTCGGGCCCGATGTCTGCAAGGACGCCACCCAGACGATCGTGGGCGTTCTCAATTCCAGCGGGCCACCGAGGGGCCAGCAGATCGTCTGCTCCGGCCGCGCCCGAAAGGCGCCGAAGAGCTTCGTCAGTAGGGGCGTGGGGGTCATGCACAGCAGCGGCGGATCCTACGTCATCATCTGGGAAAAGTGGTAGCGGCACGACGGGTTAGAACGCCAGCCGCACGATCCGAAGCTCGTTGTTCCGGAAGAGCGGCACGAGAATGCGGTTGCGCCAGAGATCGTGGCCGATGTTCGCCGGCGCGTCCACATCGGAGAGCAGCGGGGTGAACGGCCCGCCGACCTTCCCCCGCAACACCGAACGCCCTTCCGAGGTCGAAACGAAGGCCTCCCCACCGAACACCACTAGGCCTTCGAGACCGGCACTGGGCAACTTGACCAGGTCGAGCCGCTTGCCGCCCGCGACGCGGTACATCTCACCCGCGCGGCTCACCACCCAGACGCCGTCCGTGGACACCGCGACACCGGTCGGGTGGCCGAGCTCGGGCCCCCGCGCCAGCGTATCCAGCTTGCCGTCCTGCGAGAGCCGGTAGACCGCCCCCGTCGTCACGGAGTCGCCGGTGTCGGTGAAGTAGAGCGTCCCGTCGGCGGCGGACTTCATGTCATCCAGGGACCGCGCCCCGGCGATGGGAACTTCTCCCAGCGGGGCCCCGCTCCTGCGGTCGAACCGGCGAATGGTCGTGAGGTCGGCGACGTACAGGTAGGGCCCCACCACCGCCATGCCCCTGGGCGAGCTCAGGCTCACCTCCCTGGAGGCGCCATCGATCCACTTGAGGGCGATTGTATCTCCGGCCGGTGACAGAATGCTGATGAAGCCGTTGTCGTCGGCCGCCCCCGGAACGCCATTCGAATTGGAGACGTAGTACCGGTCGAAATCCGGGTCGTGCAGTACCGCCGTTGGGCCGGCGAGGCCGACTCCGCTCACTCCGCTCGGCGCGGACGCCGAGTCGCCGGCGGCGCCCTTCGGCGCGCGTCGGCAGGCAACGGCCAGGCCGAGCCCGACGGCGAGGAAGAAAATGCGCGCGAGCGCTCCCCCAAACGGGGTGCTCGGGAGGTTACTCAGGTGCGGCTGGTTTTTCGGGGGGCTTACCCTTGTACATCTTGATGACAATGGCTCCTCCGGCTCCCAACGTCAGGCCGAATTCGGCTTCCGCCCTGCTGGGATCAAAATAGCGGACCTCCTCGACCTGCTCGGCCTGGAGGGACTTGAGCACGTCAATTCCGCCGGCCTGGTTCTGGCCGATGAAGACCACGATTTCGGGGCGGGCGCCTCCGCTCTGCGTCATACTGGGTTGGCGCACTCCGCGGGGCGCGTCGAGGAAATGCGGCCGCAGACTTCGGATGAGGTCGTAAATGTCGTCGCTCCGCTTGGGGGAACTCTCGATCTCCGCGCGGGTGATCAGGTCCCGTTGCCGCTTCTGGCCGAACGCCTGGGCCGGCGTGAATACCATCCATGTACCTGCAACCAGGAGCGCGAGACCACTGCAACGAATCCGCCCCATAGACTATCTCCTCGCAGATCGAGAGAATGTCTGCTCCGCCGACGACAAGGGCCGCCGATCCTCCGGCGGCCCCGTCATCGGTCAATGAACGCCGCTCGTCAGATCCCGGGAGGCCGCGGCGGCCGGCGATCCCAGAGGAAGATGATGCCCGGAGTCGTGATTTGTACCGCCCCGCTCGGAGTCACCGACCGGGGAACCACGAAGCCGCTCACCGCCGACCCGGCCACCGTGGTGCCGGGGAGCGGATCGAGGTCCACCGTGGCGGCCGCACCGGCGATTGCCGTCGCGTCGGTAAACAGCGCGGTGCCACCGCCGGCCGGCGTGACGTTGTACTTGATCGCTCCAGTGGGTGCCGAGACGTACGCGGAGGCAGTCAGTTCGGGCACTGCGCCCCACGTCGCGCCGGCCGGCGGCGTTCCGGTACTCGGATACTGCCGGCCGTCGATCGCGCCCAACCCCGCTCCCGCGTTGACCAGCCGGAGCGCCACCTGGGCGCCCGGATCGGCCGGGTTATCGTCGAACACCGTCAGCTTCAGTCCGGGCGTGGAGCCGGTACGGGCAAAGCCCCAGAGCAGGAAGGTGTAGCGATGCCCCGCCTCGAGCGTCACGGTAGTGTCCTTGAGGACCGTGGACGCGATGGCAATCTGCTGTTCCGCCGGGAGCGTGCTGAAGGCCGACACGCTCATGAAGACCCGGAAGCGCCGCTGACCCGCTCGGGCGTTCTTATAGAACGCCAGCGAGGTGCTCCGAAACCCAACGGCGTAGAACGAGCTGTTCTCCACGATGTCGACCGGCCGCATGTCCACCGCGCCCGTGTCAGGAACCAGATTCAGGAACCGAACGCCCGCCGTCGGGATGTCCTCGGAGGTGAAATTCTGTTGCGGCGAGCACGCGTTCACGACGCCGGCAGCGAGGCACAACATCGAGAGCTGGTAGATGCGTCGCATCACGGACTCCATGGAGGTTGAAGTAGGGCGGGCAGTCATGGCCGCCCAAGCCTTTGAGTTACCGTCGTGTCCGGCGGGGTGTTTTTATCCTGGCCGAGCCCGAGGAGGGAGGTGCTGGCCAGAATGGCCGAGAAGCCTCCGATTCCGACCACACCCAACCCGATGGAGCGCCCCAGGGAGAACCGCCGCTCGTAGGCGGGACCGAGGTATTGGTTGTTGAGTCGAACCTTCTCTCCGGACCACACCTGCTCGCCACCCCGAAGCAACCGCACGTTGGAAACCGCCAGGAGGTAGCCTTCGCTGTCTTTCTCCACGAGCAGACCTTCGACCTGGGCGATTTCGGGTCCCATCGTTCCGCCCAGCGCCAACCGCCCGGCATCGTTCACCTCGAACGCAAGCTTGGCACCCGGCTTGGGCTCGACTCCGCCAATGGGCTTGAGCGTGTAGCAGCCCATCAGCACGGAGCCGAGTACCGCGATTGCGAATTTCCTCATCGGTGCAACCTTACCAACCATAGCTGCTGGGACCGGCGCCTCCCGTGGGGTTGGAACCACCGACGCTGTAGATCTGGGGCCCGATCCGGAACCGTGCCTGGAGCTCCTCAAAGGGCGGCGCCCAGTGAAATGGCACCGTCTCGGCGAGGTCTCCCCAGCCTCGGCTGTCGAGGAACCAGCCGGCGAAGTAGGTGAAGGCGGTTTCCACGCGCTTTTCCCACTTGAGCGCCTCGAACAGGTCGCCGCAGGCGACGGTGCCGCCGCCGGCCGCGCTGGCGTTCGACGGCCGCTTCGGCACGCAGTCCACTCCTCCAGGGACGGGAGTGGTCGCGT
>JAYUAL010000444.1:0-3177 GCA_043741355.1 Gemmatimonadales bacterium
CTCCGATCCTCATTCTGAAAGCCGAACGGGGTGAGCGAGCGATTGTACGCCCCGCTCCGCGCGATGCCGGCGCGAAAAATGTCCGAATGGGCGAGCAGGTTGGCGGTCATGAACGCCCCGTAGGAATGGCCGCCCACGCCGATCCGCTTCGGATCGGCCACGCCCATCGAGACCACCTTGTCGACTGCGGCCTGCGCGCTGGCCACCAGTTGCTCGACGTAGGTGTCGTTAGGCTCCTTGTCCCCCTCACCCACGATCGGCATCGCCGGGCCGTCCAGCACCCCGTAACCCTCCAGCAGCAGGAACAGATGGGACGCCCCGGTGGGGCGGATAAACCGATAGGGCGAGCCGGCGATCCGCGAGGCGGCCTTGGCGCTCCGGAACTCCTGGGGATAGGCCCAGAAGAAGAATGGCAGCGGCCCCTTGCTCTTGTCGTAGCCCGGCGGGAGATACAGCGTGGCCGAGAGCTGCACCCCGTCGGCGCGATTGTAGGTGATCCGCTGCTTGGTTACTCCGGCAAATTCCGGCGCGGGATCCGTGAAGCGAGTGAGCTGGGTGAGCTGCTGGGCTCCGTTCTTCTTGAGATCGCGGATGTAGTAGTTACCCGGCTCCCCGGCCGATTCACGCCGGGTGATGAACCGGCCCAGGTCGGGGTCGAGGATCGCGACTGTTTCCTCGTAATACGGCGACTCCGAGCGCAGCAGCCGCAGGGTCTTGCCCGTCGCGAGCTCGATCCGGTCGACGAACGGCCGATCGCCGTCGTCCGAGGCGCCCTCGCCGGTCAGGAAGGCAAACTTGCCGTCCTTGGAAGTGAGCATCACGGGCGCATTCCCGATGCCGGGCCGGGTGACGAACCGGCCCGGATCGGAATATCGATCCTCGGAGGACCGGTCGAAGAGCAGGCGTCCCACGGTGCCCGGTCGGAGAGGATTCACGATCCAGCTTCGGCTACGGCGGGTCCGATTCCAGCCTTCGGTCACCACCGCGAGATCCGCCCGTCCCCAGACCACTCCGCGGCTCCGGAATTCCAGGTCGGCCAGGGTAACCGGCTTGCCGGCGAAGGGAGCGTCCAAGAGGTACAGGCGGTCCCGGTTCTTGATGGGGAAGGCAGGGTTGCCGCCATCCTGGGCCTCCGCCCACACCAGGGTCGCCGGCAGGTCCGTCCTCCAGGTGATGCCGCGGGGCCCCGCCGCGACCGCATCGGCCGAGCGCGGGATGTTCTCCTGCAGCACCCGGTCCGACACCACGGTAACCACCTGCCCCGTCATGTCCCATACTTCGGTCAGCGTGGGGAACCGTCCGGCCGGCACCAGGTAGGAAAACGGCCGGTGCAGCGCCTGTACCAGCAGGAACCTGCCGTCCGGGGATATCTGGACGTCCTGGTGCAGTCCAGGCGTACCGATCGGCTGATCGGGGCCGGAGAGCGAGATGACCACCAGCTGGTCAGTGAAGAAGTGCTCGAACAGGAGCTCATCCTGGGGATTCTGGAGCAGATCCTCGTAGGTCGGATTCGGCGCGGGCCGGCCTTCCGATTCCTGAATCACCGGGCCCGCGGGAACCAACGGGGCCACCGGCGGCACCGTCCGGCTGGCCGGAATCCGGGCGCACAACAACCCGGTTCCCGATGGGAGCCACTGGCAGGGATTCCCGAAGGCCCCATTCAGCACCGGGCCCGCCAGAATCCGGGTCTCCCCGCTGACGGCTTCGGCCACCCAGAGGGAAACCCCGCCGTCCTGAACCTGGGTGTAGGCCACCCGCCTTCCGTCCGGCGACCACATTGCGCTCGAGATTTTGGCCTTCCAGGGCACCACGATCCGGCGGGTCTCGCCCGGACCGATAGGCTGGACGATCAGGGCCGAAAACGACGGGGCCCGGGAGAGCGCATTGCTGATCGGGTTGATCCGCTCACCCGCCAGCCGCAGCTCCGGTGCGGCCACTTCCGCGATCGAGGGCAATCCCGGGCGTTCCAGCATGAGGAACTTGGTGCGGTCGGCATTGAAGGAGACCAGGGGTGCCGATGGGGCACCCAGAATCCGCGAGATCACGGGGCCGGGGTCCTGGTACTTGTTCTGGGCGCCGGCGCTGACGGGGAGTGCAAGAATCAGCAGAACGACGCCAATGTATCGGGCGAGCCGATCGAACATGGCCGACCTCTGTCTGGAATGGGGTTGGTCTGGGGGTGCCGCGAGCCGACCTAGAAGGTATACGTGGGGAGCCACCCGGAAGCAAAGAGGCCCCCGCGCATCGGGGGCCTCACATCTTGTCGCCGGGTCAGCGCCGGGTCAACCGGCGGCGAGATCGATCGATGAATCGACCGGGCCAGTTTCGGCGTCGTCATCGATGCCGCCCGCATCCATGAGCCGGGCCGCGAGCAGCGGGAGCGCCGCCGGGAGCATCAACTCCGGGTCCACGCGCATGAGCTGAGCAACCCAGGTGGCCGTCTCCCTGGCCTGGTGAAGGTGGTACAGGACTGGGTCGAGCATCGGGACCGCCTTTCCATGACCCCAAACTTCCGCGGGGTCCGTCACAACTGAACGACTATCAGGCAAAAAGAGTTCCACGTTTCTCGTAACGCTCTCGCCGGCCGCAATCGGGGCCTTGACCTGGAGACCGATCGTGCGGCGGGCCAAGAGGTTAGGAAGGCTCTTTGGACGGGCCGAGGATCGATTTCCTGGAGCGAGGCGGCGGTGGCTCGGAGCACGAACGCGGTGGGAATTGCGCAACAGAGGGACACTCCGACCGTGTCATTTCGTCAGCAGAGCAGCGGCTTTCCCGCGCCCGCTTACACTTCCCGCTCTTCCAACTTCCCGTCGCCTGCAGGAGACGAACGGCAAGCGGGTGACGTGCACGTTATTGCGGCCGAATCAGAAGCATCTCCCCGAGCCCGACGACGAGGAATAGACAAAGGCCTGCCAAGCGGGAACCGTGAAGAGTGGCTTCACCGAACGGTGATCCGGGCCAGATCCGCGAGGAGCGCCGAGACCGCGACCGGTCTTCCAAGGAACTCCTGCACTACGAGCCGGGCGGGGCGTTCGTGTCCAAAGCGGTACAGGCGGGAAGCCACCCAAGGGTACCAGGCCCGATCGCCGGTCGTAAAAGCCCCCCGCTTCGAGACCAGTCGGGCCCGCAGGTCGGCGATCAGGATCGCGCCGAAGGCGTAGTTGAGCATGTAGCCGG
>JAYUAL010000445.1:0-3177 GCA_043741355.1 Gemmatimonadales bacterium
GACTCGGCCGGTCGAATCGCCCAGACTGGCTCGGAGCTGAGTGCGGGTCGAGTCCCGATTCAGGCGGGAGATCAGCACCTGGTCCAGGTACACGTCCGGCTTGACTCCTCCCGCCATCCGCAGCGCATCGGAGAGACGCATGCCGGCGGTGTAGCCGACCTCTCCTTCCTGCCAGACGTTGCCGCGCACGGTGACATAGGTGCGCCGCCGCTCGGGCACGCCAAACACGGTCACCCGGTCACCGGGCTCGAGCGGAAAGGGCGGAGGCGCGCCTTGGCCAAACTGATCCGGGCCCAGATCGATCACCACCCGCTCCCGGCCGCTTTCGGTGCGCGCACGGGGCGGGAGGATCCGGTTGATCTGGATCCGGCGGAGCTGGGCTCCCGGCTCGAATCCGCCCGCTGCGGTTACCAGGTCCCGGAGGGTTTCCCGGGGCGCCAGCTCGTAGATGGCCGGCCGCACCACCGGGCCGGCGAGCTCGATCAGCGGGCCGTGCACCGGAACGAAGATCACATCACCGGACTCGAGCCGGAGATCGCTCGCGTTGTCCCCCCGGAGCAGATAGTCGTAGAGGTCGAAGGTCTTCACCGTCTTGCCGCCGCGGCGCACCGCGATCTGGCGGAAGCTGCCGGTGGCCGAGGGACCGCGCGCGGCGTAGAGCGCGGTGAGGACGGTGCCGGCGCTGGAGATCTGGTAGGAGCCGGGCCGGACCACGTCGCCGATGACGAAAATCTGATTGGTGCGGAGCCGCGCCACCGTCACGTGATAGCGGGTGCGTGCCCCCTCGCTTCGCCCGATGCCGCTGTAGACCCGCGCCAGCCGCTTGTCGAGCACCGTTTCGAGCTGGTCCATGGTGAGGCCGGAGACAAACACCTGGCCCACCTGGGGAATCACCACGAATCCCTCGCGGTTTACGTCCAGCGTGTGCGACGCCTCGACCTCACCGCTCAGGATGAGGACCAGATTGTCTCCCGGACCCAGGCGGTAGCTCCGGTCGACCGGGCCCGAGAGCGCGGGCTGGAACTGGGTGGTCGAGTCGCCGAAGACGTCGGCGCCGAACCGTCGAAGGCCCGGACCCTGGGTCGGCGGCGCCGCGCGCACCGTCACCGAGGCGGCCGGCGCGCCCGCCTCCGCCATGCCGAGCTGGCGGACGGCGGCATAGACGTCGTCGCCCGGCGTGCCGGTGGGCGTCGCCGCGGCGTCGAGGTACGGGTCGAGCAGGTCGCCCGGGTATCCCGCGGCGCGGAGCCGCTGCCGGATCTGATCCGGCGTGAGCCGAGACTCGGTGATCCGCTGCCGGATTGCGCCGTTGAGATCGGGCCGGTTGGCGAGGATCGCCTGGGCCCGCTCCGGCGTAGGCTGTTGCGCGAAGGCGGGGGTGGCCGCGCCGATCAGGGCCAGGAGGTACAGGCGTGTCATCGGGCCTCGGTCAGGTGTGCTTCGTGGCTCTTGTGGCGGGCCAGGGTCTGGCCCCAGAAGGCGAGAGTCCGCTGGGCTACGGCGGAGTCGACGTATTCCTCGAGCACGCGCTGGCGGGCCCGTTGGCCCAGAACCCGAAGCCGCTCGGGCTCGGCCATGAGCTCCTGGAGGGCCATCGCCAGCGATTCGACATCGTCCACCACCACACCGGCGTCTCCGACCAGTTCGGGAAGCGCGCCGGCCCGCGTGACGACGGGCACCACCCCGCGCACCATCGCCTCGAGCAGCGTGGGGGAGCTCCGTTCCACCCAGGTCGAGGTATCGCGCGAGGGCACCACCAGGCAATCGAGAGTGTTCCAGACCGCCTCGATTTCCCGCCTCGGAATGCCACCCAGCCAACGGATCCGTGAGGCGAGTCCCAGCTTCTGGGCCAGGGCTTCGAGCGCCTCCTGCTCCGGCCCGGTGCCAACCACGGTGAGGGTCCATGGGCCCAGGAGCTGGCCGCAGGCCCGAAGCAGCGTCTCCGCGCCGCGCTCCGGTACCAGGCGTCCCACGAATCCCAGGGCGAGGCTCCGGCGGGTGGTGTCGCGGGGAACCGGCGCGGGTGGCGCCATGCCGGTCTGGGGGAGTACGGCGGTCACGGCGGAGGGGGCCTGCTCCCGGAGCAGCGCCAGGGCGAGTTGGTTGCCGCCGATCACCCCTGCGGCGTGGCCCACCACCGAGCGACGGCGGCGCTGCTCCAGGAATCCGCGCCGACGGGGGAGGCTCTCCCAGCTGAACAGCACATAGGGAATTCGCATCCGCCGGGCGACGCCGGCCACCACCGCCGCGACCGGCGCACCGGGCGACTCCTCGATCTGGATGAGATCGGGATGAAAGTCGGATATTACCCGCCGAAGCGCGCCGCTGCTCCACTTGAGCATGCCGGGGACCTCGGGGTCGCCGGAGACGGGAACCGGCGTCAGGCGAACGCCGCTGTCGAGCCCCGCGGAGCCGCCGGGGAGCGCGGCCATCACGTCGACGCCCTGCCCGGCAAGCGCACGGAGCTTTCCGCGGTGCTCGGGGTCGGAATAGAAATGGGAGACGATGAGGGCCCGCACGGGGTGAATCTTAACGGACCGGCCGGGTGAAATCAGCCTTGCGCCCGGGCTGCGAATGATCGGAAGCGGTGATAGGTTACGGGCGATTCGGGCCCTTAGCTCAGGCTGGTTAGAGCAGCGGACTCATAATCCGTCGGTCGCTGGTTCAAATCCAGCAGGGCCCATATAGATCGGCGGGCGGTCGAGTCGGAGGGCTCCGCCGCCGGTTTCCTAGAACGTGGCGTCGAAGAGTCGCAGTCGCGCGCCGGGGACCGTGCGGGTCTTCCCGGCGCGATCCACGATCTGAAATGAGGTTGGCGCGGGCGTCGCGATTTCGAAGCGCAGGCCGTCCTGCCACTGGAAGAGGGCATTCGCCTGGCCGACCCCCTCCGCTCCGCTTGGCGATCAGGTCGATACCGAAGCCGGCCAGGCCACCGGCGAGTCCCGCCGCGGTGATCAGCCGTACCGTGGAGGAAGTGGGCTGCCAGGATCTCGCGGCGGGAATGGAAGCGAGTAACGCCGCGTTCCCCACGATCAGCATCGAGGCCCAGATCCCATCATCCTGGATACCGGCGGCTTCCCCATGGAGAGGCCGAACCAGGTGCCCCAGAACGCGGAGTTCGGGATCATGGTCGCGGTGCCGGGACGAATTTCCCTGGCGCTGGCCAGCGCCCACCCG
>JAYUAL010000446.1:0-7427 GCA_043741355.1 Gemmatimonadales bacterium
GTGGCTGGACCATCGTCCCAAATCGGGCGGCCTCGCGATCCGCTCGGTCGTGGTCGGCACCGTCCGTCTCCGCACCGGGCAGCTCGACCGACCCGATAATTTCTTCGATATCGGCACCGGCGACCGCCAGCCCGATGTGCAGGGCGATCTGGTCACCGACATCGTACGGGGCCGGGTTGGTGCCCGGCTCCGCGCCCGCTACGTACTGCAGCTGTCGGGACGACAGGAGCGCCGGCTGTCCGCTCCGGACCGGCCCTTCGCCCTCGCCAGCACACTCGCAGCCGTGGCATGGAACCCCGGCGAAATCGTCGAGGGATCGGTGGAACCTTTTCTGCTCATCGCGCCGACCCTCGCGCTCTCCGCCGGGGTCCGCTACTGGTCCAAGGGCGCCGACCGCTATACCTACGTGAAAAATCAGACGCCGATCGACGGCACCAGCCCCGAGGTTCTTTCGATCGGCTCGAAGCAGACCGTCACCGCTCTACAGGCGGGGCTCAGTTTTTCCCACGATGGCGTCCGCCGCGATGGAACCCGCGGCCTGCCCATGGACGCGTGGCTCCGCTGGGAGATGGTCGCCTCGTCTTCGACCGGGCGGGTGCCGGCCACCCAGTCGGTGAGCCTGATGCTCCGGTTCTACCGGAAGGGATTCTGAGGCGGGACGTCGAGAGCGGTTACTCCTCCCGAATCGCTACCAGTGGATCCACCCGCATTGCCCGGTGGGCCGGCAGCCAGCACGCCACCAGCGCCATGATCCCGAGCACCAGAGGCACCACCACGAAGGTCGGGCCCTCCTTTACGGTCGCGCGGCGGTCAGGGCGGCGGTCATCACGTGGGCGTATCGCTGCCAACGGACCAGCTCGGTCTGGAGCTGCTTCCGCCCGCTCCGGGTGAGCCGGTAGAACTTGGCCTCGCGGTTGGTGTCGGTGAGCCCCCACTCCTCCTCGAGGAATCGCTTGCGTTCCAGCCGGTGCAGCGCGGGGTAGAGCGCGCCCTCCTGGACCGCGAGCGCCTCGTCGGTGGAATGCCGGATCCAGCGGCCGATGGCGTACCCGTGGAGCGGGCCCCAGCTGACGGCTTTGAGGATCAGGAGGTCGAGACTGCCGGTGTAAAGGTCGGAGCCGGCCATAGATGGGAGACCTGTGAGTGACCAGTGCATACCTATTTCAACAAGGGGTAGTACGGAAATGGGTCCGGCGGGGTTTCATCAGACGGTGAACGGTGAGGACAGCTGGGACGGACGGACTGCCCTACCGCTGAAGCAGGCTCAGCGCGTGACGCCGCGCGGTGTCGCCATCAGGATCGCCCAGCATCCGCGCCAGCTCGGCCACCCGGTCCTCGCCGTGGATCCACTCCACCGCGCTGGTGGCCACGCCGTCCCTGGCCCGCTTCGACACCACCAGGTGGCGGTCGGCCCGCGCGGCGATCTGGGGCAGATGGGTGATGACCAGCACCTGGTGCCGCGCCGCGACCTCGGACAGCGCGGCGGCCACCTGCCCGCCGACCTCGCCTCCGATGCCCTGATCCACTTCGTCGAACACCAGGCTCGGCACCGCGTCATGGCGCGCCAGCACCACCTTGAGCGCCAACGTGAGTCGCGACAGCTCTCCCCCTGATGCCACCTTCGCGAGGGGACGCTCGTCCATCCCGGCATTGAGCTGCACCACGAACTGCACCGACTCGGCGCCCTGCCGGGTCGGCTCGGGGAGCGGTTTCTGCTCCACGCCCAGCCACCCGCCCGGCAAGCCAAGCTTGGGAAGTAGCTTGCTCACCCCGCGGGAGAGCCGCTCCGAGGCCGCCGCACGCTTGGCCGTGAGCGCCGCGGCCGCGGCCATCACCGCCTGATGCAGCGCGGCCCGCCGCGCGGCCAGCACCCGGAGATCGAGATCCGCGGTGTCGAGAAGATCCAGCGCTTCGCCGGCGGTGCGGCGGGTGTCCTGCACGGCCTGCAGGCTTTCGCCGTATTTCTGCCGGAGCTTGAAGAGCAGATCACGGCGGGCGTCCAGCTCGGCCAGACGAGCCGGGTCGTCCTCCAGCGTCTCGGAGTATTCCCGGGCCATGCGGGCCAGCTCGCTCAGATTGACATAGGCCACGTCGAGCATCTCGCGCCACGGCTGGGTGGTCGGGTCGGTCCGCTCGAGGGGCGTCAGGGCGCGGGCCGCCTGCCCAACGGCCTGGAGGGCCGATCCGGCGTCGCCGTCGAGCGCCTCCGCCACCCGCGCGGCGCCGGCCGAGAGCTGTTCCACCGAGCGCAGCCGGCGCGACTCGGCCTCGAGGTTCTCCTCCTCGCCGGGCACCAGCCGTGCGGCATCGATCTCCTGCACCACATGGCGCAGATAGTCGGCGCGGCGGGAGACGGCTTCCCGGCGATCCCGGAGGGCCCGCTCGCTCGCATCGACCGCTTGCAGCTCCTCGACCAGCGACGCGACCGCGCCGCGCTCCGGCATCGCCTCGCCGAAGGCGTCGAGCAGGTCGCGCTGGGTGTCGCCGCGGAGCAGCGACTGGCTGTCGTGCTGGCCGTGCAGATCCACCAGCAAGGCTCCGAGCTCGGCCAGCACGCCCACGGTGGTGGGGCTCCCGTTCACCCAGGCGCGGGAACGCCCTTCCGCGGCGATCTCGCGGCGCACCACCAGGCGCTGGTCCTCGAGATCGAGGCCCATCCCCTCGATCACCGGGCGGAGCGCCGGCGGAATGTCCTCGAAGAGGCCTTCGACCACCGCGCGTCCCTTGCCGGGGCGGATCGACCCGCTGTCGGCCCGGCCGCCCAGCAGCAGGCCGAGCGCATCGACCAGCATCGATTTCCCCGCCCCGGTCTCACCAGTCAGAACGTTCAGTCCGGGTCCCAGCGTCAGCGTCACGTCCGCGATCGTGGCGAGGTCGCGGATGCGGAGCTCGGCGATCATTGGAGGGTTTCGCGCTCGGCGAGGTCGCCCCAACGCAGGCTGGCGCGCATCCGGGCGAAGTAGTCAGTCTGGAAGCGGACCAGCAGCACCGGGTTCTCGCCCTGGCAGAGCTCGACGATGTCGTCGGGCCCGAGCATCATCGCCTGCTGCCCGTCCACTGACACCAGGAGGTCGGAAGACCAGGGCCGGATCGGGCGGATGCTGATGTGCGCGTCGGCGGGAATGACCAGCGGCCGCACCGCGAGGGTGTGCGCCGCGACCGGGGTGATCACCACCGCCCGCACATCGGGCACGATGATCGGCCCGCCGGCGGAGAGGGAATACGCGGTGGAACCGGTCGGCGTCGCGATGATGAGCCCGTCGGCGCTGTAGTTGCCGACGTCCTGCCCGTTGATCTGGACGTTGAGCTGGATCAGGCGGGCCACGCCGCCCTTGTGGATCGTCACGTCGTTGAGGCAGATCGGAAGCGGAGTGGATTCCCCGCGGGCGGCGACGATGGTGGCCTGGAGGGTGAGCCGCTCTTCGGTGACGTAGTCTCCACTGGCGAGACGCTGGAGCGCGACCTCCGCCTCGTCTTTCCCGGCGGCGGTGAGAAAGCCGACCCGCCCCAGGTTCACCCCCAGCACCGGCACCGCGGCCCCCTTGAGCAGCCGGGCGCCCCGAAGCAGGGTGCCGTCGCCGCCCAGGGTGACCAGCGCGTCCAGGCGGGGCGCCGAGGCGAGGTCGGGGAGCGGTCGGGGCCAGAACGGCTCCATGGCCGTCTCGGAATAGAGCTCGATGCCAAGCCCGGCTGCGCGCGCGGCCATCCCTGGCAGGATGGCCGCAAGCCCGGCATAGCGGGGGTTGCCGACGACTCCGACATTCATCGCGCTTCGAAGCTCTCCTCGTGATGCAGCGCGGTGATGCGCGCCGCGATGCCGGCGCCGGTGAGCCCCATGCGCTGGAGCTGGTCGGCACGGGGCGCCTGCTCCATGAGCCGGTCCGGCACGCCGAGACAGGCCACCCGGACTTCCGGATGCGAAATCTGCAGCTCGCGCGCAAGCATGGCGCCGAAGCCGTTCACGATGGTGCCCTCTTCCACCGTTACAATCAGCTTGCAGTCGTGGGCAATCGACTCCAGCATGATGTCGTCGTACGGCTTCACGAACCGGCAGTTGATCACCGCGGCATCGATGCCCTCGGGCGCGAGCCGCTCGGCCGCGGCCAGGGCGGGCTGCACCATGGTGCCGACGGCCAGGATGGCCACGTCCTTGCCGGCTCGGAGTGATTCCCAGGTGCCGAACGGCACCGCGGGCACTTGGGCCGCGAGGCGCGGTTCGGCGGGCGCCTTGTCGCGCGGATAACGGAGGCAAAACGGGCCGTTGTGGGCCAGCCCGGTGCGGAGCAGGCCGATCAGTTCATCGCCGTCCTTCGGCGCGGTGACGGTCATCCCGGGCACCGCGAGCATGTAGGCGATGTCGTAGAGACCCATGTGGGTCTGGCCATCTTCGCCCACCAGGCCGGCGCGGTCCAGGCAGAACATCACCGGGAGCTGCTGCACCGCCACGTCGTGGATGATGCTGTCGTAGGCCCGCTGGAGGAACGTGCTGTAGATGGCGCAGATGGGGCGGACCCCCTGGGTCGCGAGCCCGCCGGCGAAGGTCACCGCGTGGGCTTCCGCGATGCCCACGTCGAAGAACCGCTCCGGCCACCGCTTCTGGAAAATGTTGGTGCCGGTGCCCGACGGCATGGCGGCGGTGATCACCGCGAAGCCGGGGTGTTCCTCGGCCAGCGCGGTGATGGCGTCGCCGAACACCTGGGTCCAGGTGGGGGGACCGCTGGCCTTCTTGCGCGCCTCGCCGGTGACCGGATCGTAGGCCGCCAGCCCGTGCCACTTTTCCTTGTTGGCCTCGGCGAGCGCGAATCCCTTGCCCTTCTCGGTGAGCACGTGCATCACCCGGGGTCCGCTGAGCCCGCGAACGAAGTGCATGGTCTCGCAGAGCTTCTGCACGTCGTGGCCGTCAAACGGGCCGAAGTAGCGGAACCCCAGCTCCTCGAAGAACATCCCCTGGGAAAAGAGGTTCTTGGCGCTCTCCTCCACGTTCTTGGCAAACTCCACCACGCCGTCTCCGAACACGCCCCCGGCCTTCAGGGTGAGGTGCTTGACGATGTCCCGCACCTTGTTGGTGAATGGACTGGCCACCACGCGGCCCAGGGTCTTGCTGATGGCGCCGACGTTGGGCGAGATCGACATCCCGTTGTCGTTGACGATGAGCAGGATATCGCGGGCCGAGTGGCCGGCGTTGTTCATCCCCTCGTAGGAGAGGCCGCAGGTCAGCGCGCCGTCGCCCACCACCGCCACCACCTTGAAGTCCTGGCCGGTGAGATCGCGGGCAGTCGCCATACCCAGCGCGGCGGACATCGCGGTGCCGGCGTGTCCGGCGCCGAAATGATCGTGGGGACTCTCGCTCCGCCGCAGGAATCCCGAAATGCCCGCGGTCTGGCGCAGCGTCCCGAACGCGTCATTGCGGCCGGTCAGGAGCTTCCAGGCGTAGGCTTGGTGCCCTACGTCCCAGACGATCTTGTCGGTGGGCGAATCGAACTCGTAGAGCAGCGCGATAGTCAGCTCGACCACGCCGAGGCTGGCACCGATGTGCCCGCCGGTGACCGAGCAGGCGTCGATCAGGCGGTCGCGGATTTCCTGGGCCAGCAACGGCAACTGATCCCGGCGCAGGCGCTTGAGGTCGGAGGGGCTCTTGATCCCGGCGAGGAGGGACATGAATTCCCGGTCGAATGGGCCTACGAACGACGTTGCACAATATAACCAGCGAGCGTCCTGAGGGCGGTTCCGGCCGCTCCCAACCGGCCGACCGCGCTCGAGGCCAGGTCGGCATGGCGATGGGCCTCTCCACGAGCGCCGTCCAGGCCGAGGACGCTCACATACGTGGCCTTGGCGAGGGTGGCGTCGCGACCGGCGGTCTTCCCCAGCTGCTCCGTGGTGGCCGTGGCATCGAGCAGGTCGTCGGCAATCTGGAAAGCCAGTCCCACCTCGCGGCCGTACTCGGTCAGCGCGGCCAGGGTGTCATCGTCCGCGCCGGCCGCGAGGCCTCCGAGCGCACAGGCGGCGGTGATCAGGGCGCCGGTCTTCCGGCGATGGATTTCCACCAGCTCTTCGAGACCCAACCGCTTCCCCTCCGCCTCGAGATCGAGCCACTGCCCGCCCACCATCCCCCGAATGCCGCTGGCCTCCAGCAGGATCTCCCCCATCCGCCCCAGCTGCTCCGAGCCCAGCCCGAGCTCGGTTGCGGCAGCGACCAACTCCTCCACCGCCACCGGGACCAGCACAAACCCGGCGCGGGTGGCCGTGGCCACGTCGAAGGCGACATGAGTGGTCGGGCGCCCCCGCCGCTGGGCGTCGTCGTCCATGCAGGGGAGATCGTCGTGCACCAGAGAGTAGGTGTGGACGATCTCGACCGCCGCCGCGATCCCGGCGATCCCGGGTGCCGTCCCGCCGGCCGCCCGGTAGCTGGCCAGTACCAGCGCGGGGCGAACCCGCTTGCCCGAGGTGCCAAGGGCGTAGGCGAGCGCTGCACCATCGGCGCCGCCGGGGTCCCGCCTGAGCCTTGCGGCGCGGGCCGCGAGGCGGGCGTCGGTGCGTGCCTTGGCCTCCGTCAGCAGGCTGTCCGCGGACGGGGGTACTTCCCGATTCATTCTTCGAAATCGGTGACGGAGAGCTGGCCGGCGGCGTCTTCGAGGACCTTCTGCACCCGCGCCTCCGCCTCGCCGAGCCGGTCCCGGGCGGCGCGCAGCCGGGCCACGCCCTCCTCGAACAAGGCGAGGGCCTTGTCCAGATCGGTGTCTTCGGATTCCAGGGAGCGGACGATTTCTTCGAGACGGCGAAGGTCGGCGCTCAAGGTGTCTTTGGTGTCGGACATGGTTCAATGATAAGCCGGTTGGATATCCGACGACCCGAGACCAGCAGATCACCCCCCGAACCCAAATGAGCCAATTCCCCTGGGACTACAATCTCATCGCGCGCTTCCTGACCCGGCAATTCCTCCTGGCCAGCAACACTGCGGCGAGTCAGTTTCCCTGGTTCATGGAAGGCTATCAGTCGTGGATGGCCGGGGGGCAGGTCAGCAACAATCAGGTGGTCGGAGGGCTGGCCGCGGTGGTCAAGAACGACTTTAAAACCGGCGACACCCAGAACATCCTGGAGCCGCTGGCTTCGATGGTCCTGCTCCCCGGCGCCGAGTATTACGCGAACCTCGCGCAGCGCGCGCCGGTCGCGGTTCGCAATGCCCAGAACACCATGCTGATGGGGTACCTGTCGACCAGCTTCCCGAATGTGCTGCCGGGTGTGTTTGCGCTGATACGCGCCAATCCGGGGGCCGGAGTCAGCAACAATGCGATCTTCCAGTACATACTGACTCAGACCGGGAAGACCACCGCAGAGCTCCAGGCTGCCTATCTCGGGTACGCCCGGACGTTCTGAGAAAACCTGTTCCTGGCGCTAATCCGAACGGGAGGGGACGTCACCGTCGGAGA
>JAYUAL010000447.1:0-7425 GCA_043741355.1 Gemmatimonadales bacterium
CAGACCCACGAAATGCTCTGGAAGCAGCTGATCCGGTGGTCGCTCGCCGCCGTGCCGGACCGGGTGGAAGTCGTGGCCTCGCCCAGCCGGGTCGGGCCGGGAGAACCGGTGGTCCTGCATGCGAGGGTCTCGGACGAGGCGTACCTCGAATCCAACGATGCCGTCGTCACCGCCCGGGTCACGTCGCCCTCCGGCCGGACCTTCGATGTGCCGCTGAGCTGGACGCTCAAGGAAGACGGCGCCTACCAGGGGCGGTTCGTCACCGAAGAAGAGGGGATGTATCGGGTGGAGGCGGAGGCGCGCCGTGGCGCTGATACCATGCGCGCCGCCCCGGCCGCGCTGCTGGCAGACGACCACGGGGCCGACGTGGAGCGGGCCGAGCTCCGGTCCCCCCTGCTACGGCGCATCTCGGGAGAAACCGGCGGCCGCTATTACCCGCTCGCCGACGCCGGCAAGCTCAGTGAGGACGTCCAGTTCACCGAAAGCGGGGTGACGGTTCGCGAATCCCGCGATCTGTGGGACATGCCGGCCCTGTTCTTCCTCCTGGTTGCACTGCTCGGCGCCGAGTGGGGCTATCGCCGCTGGAGGGGGCTGGCATGATTGTGCCCGCACTCGTCCTGCTGCTGGCGGCCTCGGCGCCGTCTCCGGGGCAAACAGTCGCGGGGAGCACCCACGTGCTGCTGGTGACAGGTCTGTCGGGGGAGCCCCGCTTCGCCACCGGCTTTCACGCTGCCGCCGCCTCGATCTACGACGCCGCCAAGTCGCGCTGGATCCGCTCCGATTCGAGCCTGTTGTACCTGGCGGAAGATCCGGCGCAGGACCCCGGGCGCATCAAGGCCCGCGCCACCCGTGGCGGAATCGCCTCGGCCATCGCCACGCTGGGAGCCCGCTCCTTGCCGGGCGACGTGATCCTGATCGTGCTCATCGGGCACGGCAGCGGCCAGGGCGCCGACTCGCGGCTGAATCTTCCCGGACCCGACGCCACCGCGGCCGATTTCGCGACCTGGCTGACCCCGCTCTCGGGTAGAACCGTGGTGCTGGTGAACGCCTCGAGCGGAAGCGGGGACTTCGTGCCGGCCCTCTCGGCAAAGGACCGGGTGGTGATCACCGCCACCAAGAGCGCCGTGGAGCGCAACGAAATCACATTTGGCGAGCATTTCGCCAAGGCGCTGGTTTCGGAATCGGCCGATGCGGACCGGGATGGCCGGGTGACGCTGCTCGAAGCTTTCGATTTCGCGCGCCGCGAAGTAGCCAGGGGCTACGAGACAAGAAACCTTCTCGCGACCGAGCACGCGCTCCTGGACGACAACGGGGATGGCAAGGGAACTTCGGGAGACGGCGCGCTGGCGCGGACGGTGGCGTTCGGGACCGTGCCCCTTCCTTCGGATCCGCGCGTCGCGGGACTGGTGTCGGAGCGCCGAGCGCTCGAAGGACAGGTGGATGCCCTTCGCCGGCGCAAATTGACGATGGATTCCACCGCATACGAACGGGAGCTGGAGCGGCTGCTGGTCGAAATCGCGACCCGCTCGGCCGCCATCCGCGCCGCCACGGGGCAGAAGCCATGAAACGCGCCGGGATGGTGTCGTTGATTCTCCTCCTCGGACTCGTCGCCGGCGCGGCGCGGCAGGAAGACGGGCTCGCCGCGCGGCGACGAGTCCGAGCTCTTGCCGAAGCCGGGCGACTGTCCGAGGCGGAAGCCGCCGCCCGGAGGGGCCTCGCGCCGACGCTGGTTCCGCTCGGCGAGGTGCTCGTCCTCACCGGCCGGCTCGCCTCGGCCGATTCGATCTTCCAGATCGCCGTGGAGCGCGGTCTCCCCGAACGGCGGAGCGCCGAGGCCTCGCGCGCCGAGCTGGCGGCCCGTCGCGGCGATGCTGCCGCGGCGCGGCGATTGGCCCGGTCGCTCGCGGCGGCATACCAGCGGGACGGCGCTCGCTGGCCCGCCGAGGACCGGGTCGCCGCGGGGCGCGCGTACGTCGTGCTGGGGCGCGACGATGCCCAGGCGCTCCGGGACGCGCTTCGCACCTTCGATGCCGCCGTCGCCGCTGACTCGAGCCTGGTCGAGCCGCGGATTCGCCTTGGAGACCTGTTCCTCGACAAGTACAACGCGCCGGATGCCCGGTCGAGCTATGCCGAAGCCCTGAGACTCTCTGCCGCCAATCCCCGCGCACTGCTCGGCTTGGCGCGGGTGCTGGCGTTTCAGGGCAGCCCCGAATCCACCAATGGCGTGCGCGCCAGCCTGGCCGCCAACCCGGCCCTCGCGCCGGCCCAAGCGCTGCTGGCGCAGCTGCATCTCGACGCGGAGCAGTACGATTCCGCCGCCGCCGCCGCGGGACGCGCGCTGGTCGCCGATTCGTCCTCCATCGAGGCCTGGGCCATGCTCGGCGCCACGGCCTGGCTGCGAGACGATTCCGCCGGCTTTGCGCGCGCCCGGGCCGGCGCGGGCCGGGTGGACCCGCGCCCGGCCGATTTCTACAGCGACGTGGCGGAAGCGGTGGCGCGGCATCGGCGCTACGCCGAGGCGGAGCGGTTCGGCCGCGAGGCGCTAGCGCTCGACTCCGCCTCGTCGCGCGCGCTCGGCGTGCTGGGCATCAACGAGCTCCGGCTGGGTAACATCGACGGGGGGCGCGCGCACTTGACGCGGGCCTTCGCCCGCGACCCGTTTCACGTCTGGTACAAGAACACCCTCGACCTTCTCGATGCGGTGAAGAGCTTCCGGACCGTGGCCACCCGGCGCTTCCGGATCGTGGCGCCCGCCGCCGAAGCGGATCTGCTCGCGATGTATCTGGGCCCACTGCTCGAGGAGGCCTACGATTCGCTGGCGTTGCGCTACGAGTACCGGCCTCCGACACCGATCCGGATCGAGCTCTATCGTCGCCACGCCGATTTCTCGGTGCGTACGGTGGGACTGGCCGGCCTCGGCGCGCTGGGCGTGAGTTTCGGAACGGTGCTGGTGATGGACGCGCCGTCGGCCCGAAGCCCCGGAGACTTCAACTGGGGCAGCACCGCCTGGCATGAGCTCACGCACACCTTCACGCTGGGGCGCTCGGGCCACCGGGTGCCGCGCTGGTTCTCCGAAGGATTGTCGGTGCTGGAGGAGCGGAGAGCGCGGCCGGCCTGGGGCGCCGATCCCGCGCCGGAGTTTCTGGCCGCCTTCAAGGCCGGCCGGCTGCTCCCGGTGACCCGACTCAACGACGGCTTCGTGCGGCCGTCCTACCCGGCCGAGCTGAGCTTCAGCTATTACCAGTCTTCGCTGCTCTGCGAGATGATTGAGGCTCGCTGGGGCCGCGCGGCATTGGTGAACATGCTGGGTGCCTATCGCGACGGGCGCGATACCCGGAGAGTTTTCGCCGGCGTGCTGCGAGTGACCCCCGAGGCATTGGTCAATCAATTCCAGGCCTGGATTCGGGAGCGGTTTGCCGGGCCGCTGGCGCGCATCGCTCCGTGGGACGGCAAGGGGCCGGCCACGGGGGAGTTCGCGAGCACGCTCGCCGCCGCGCGCACGCTGGCGGAGCAGAAGCGTGCCGGTGATGCGCGCTCTGCCTTCGAGCGTGCCGAGGCGATGTTTCCGATGTACGCCGGTCCCGATGCACCGGCGCTCGGACTGGCCCGCCTGGCGGTGGAGCGCGGGGACAAGGCCGGCGCGGTGGCCGCCCTGTCCCGGCTCACGGCGCTCGACGAGTCGGCCCTGGAGGCGAATCGCCAGGAGGCGACGCTCCGTCAGGATCTGGGAGACCTGCGGGGCGCCGCTGCGGCACTCGAGCGCATGCTGTGGATTGCGCCGTATGACGCCGCGGTGCATGCGCGACTCGCCGAGCTGGCGGAACGACTGACCGATCCCGCGCGGGCGGTGAGGGAACGCCGCGCCATCGTGGCGTTGGCGCCGTCGGACCTGCTGGAGGCGCGGTATCAGCTGGCCCGGGCGCTGGCCCGGGCCGGCGACTCGGCCTCTGCGCGGCGCGAAGTCCTCCAGGTGCTGGAAACGGCGCCCGGTTTCGAGAAGGCCCAGACCCTGCTGCTGGAGCTCCGGAAAAAGCCCGATGGGAGGCCACAATGAGACGGTCGAGATTCGTGACCGGGCTGCTGCTGGCCGCGGCGCCCCTCCTGGTCCTGGCGCAGGGCCGGGGCAGAAACCGGCCACCCTCGGATCTGCCGCCTAACCCGCGCTACGACGGCCGCTTTACGTACGCGCGGATCCGCTACACCCAGGCGGGCAGCGAGTTCGGCGGCCGGTTCGACGTGAAGTGGATTCACGACTATCCCCGGTCGGACACTCACTTCCCCAAGATCGTCGAAGAGCTGACCACTATGCGGGTCCGGACCGATTCGAGCGTCATCGTGACCCTCGGCGATCCCGACCTGATGAAATTCCCGTTCGCGTACCTCTGCGAAGCCGGGTACTGGCTGCCCAGCGACGCCGAAGTGGCGGGACTCCGGAACTACCTGCTCAAGGGCGGGTTCCTGATCTTCGACGACTTCGAGGGAAACCAGTGGTACAATTTCGAAACCCAGATGCGCCGGGTGCTGCCGGAAGCCCGGGTGCTCCCCCTCACGGTCAAGCATCCGATCTTCGACTCGTTCTACCGAATCGAGTCGCTGGATTACAACCACCCGATCTATGGGATGCCTTCCCAGTTCTACGGCATCTTCGAGGACAACGATCCGGCCAAACGGATCATGGCCATCGTGAATTACAACAACGACATCAGCGAGTACTGGGAGTTCTCGGACGAGGGTCTCTTCCCGATCGACCTGACCAACGAGGCCTACAAGCTGGGCGTGAATTACATCATTTATGCTTTTTCCCACTGATCGAAAGGTTGTGATCGTGACGCTGGACCATCTTGACGACGCGGCGCTGGCCGAGCTGCTGGCCGCGGCCCGCTCCCGAGTGCAGGCCGAGCTCAGAAAAGCGATCGTGGGGCAGGATGCGGTGATCGAGCAGGCGCTGGTTGCGCTCCTGGCCGGCGGCAACTGCCTGATCGTGGGCGTACCCGGTCTGGCCAAGACGCTGCTGGTGCACTCGCTGGCACGGGCGCTCGACCTGCGATTCTCCCGCATCCAGTTCACCCCCGACCTGAGGCCCTCCGACGTGACCGGGACCGACGTGATCCAGGACGACCCGGCTACCGGCCAGCGAAAGCTGGTATTCATGCGGGGGCCGGTCTTCGCCAACGTGGTGCTGGCGGACGAGATCAACCGCACGCCGCCCAAGACCCAGGCCGCGCTGCTCGAGGCGATGCAGGAGCACCGCGTCACGGTCATGGGCAAGACCTATGAGCTGGAGCCGCCGTTTTTCGTCTTTGCAACCCAGAATCCGATCGAGCTCGAGGGCACCTATCCGCTGCCGGAAGCCCAGCTCGACCGCTTCCTTTTCGAGGTGGTGATGAGCTACTCGTCGGAGGCGGACGAGGTCGCGATAGTGCGGTCCACCACGGCGGCGCCCGCCGAGGCCGTTCGCCCGGTCGTGTCGCGCGAGGAGATCCTGGCTTTTCAAGGGCTGGTGCGCCGGGTGCCGGTGGCCGATGCCATCGTGGACTATGCGGTGAAGCTGGTGCGCCTCTCGCGGCCCGTCGAACCGGGAGCGCCCGACTTCGTCCGGCAATTCATCTCGTATGGCGCCAGCGTGCGCGCGGCCCAGGCGCTGGTGCTGGGAGGCAAGGCCCGGGCCCTGCTCCAGGGCCGCGCCCACGTCGGCTTCGACGATATCCGGGCGCTTGCCCCCTCGGTGTTCCGCCACCGCCTGCTGCTCAACTTCCAGGCCCAGTCGGAGCGGGTCACCACCGATCAGCTTGCCGAGCGGCTGCTCGCCGCGGTCCCCGTGCCCCGCTCCGGGCTCTAGACTCGATGACCGCGCCGGCCGGCTTCCTCGATCCCGTGCTTCTCGCCCGCATCGGGGATCTCTCGCTGCTGGCGCGCAACGTCGTCGATGGCTTCATGCACGGGCTGCACCGGTCGCGCCGCGTGGGCTTGTCGCTCGACTTTGCCGAGCACCGATCCTATCAGCCCGGCGACGATATCCGGCGGATCGACTGGCGGGTCTACGGGCGCACCGACCGCTATTACGTCAAGGAGTACGAGGCCGACACCAACGCCGCCGTGACGTTCGCCCTCGATGCGTCGGGCTCAATGGACTTCGGCACCGGGCCGGTGACCAAGTTCGACTACGGCCGGTTCCTGGTGGCCTCGCTCGCCTGGCTGTCGCAGCATCAGGGCGATCGGGTGGGGCTGGTCACCTTCTCCGGCGACCTGCTGGAAGTGGTGCCGCCCTCAACCCGCCACCTGCGCCTCATCCTCCACACGCTGGGCCGCGCCAAGGCCGCGGGCGCCGGCCGGCTCACTCCCGTGCTCGAACGGGCCGCACGCTTGAGCACCCGCGCCGGTATCGTGGTCGTGGTGTCCGACTGCTACGAGGATCCGGCGCAGGTGCAGCGCGGCATCGGCGCGCTCCGGGCCCGCGGCCACGACGTGATTCTCTTCCATGTCCTGGACCCCGCCGAACGGGATCTTCCTGGCGAAGGTGCCGCGACCTTCGAGGACGCAGAAACGGGAGAGCGTCTGCCGCTCCGACCCGAGGTGCTGCGCGAGCGCTACCGTAACGAGATGGACGCCCATCGGGCGGAGCTGTCTCGGCGGCTGGGCGCCGATGCCGCGGATTATGTGGCGGTCACCACCGACCAGCCGCTCGACCATGCGCTCTACTCCTATCTCGAGCGCCGCCTCGCGGCGAGCCGGGTGCGCTGATGGGCGGTCTCGGGTTCCTGGTGCCGGCATTCCTGGCGGGGTTGGCGGCGCTCGCGCTGCCGATCCTGTTCCATCTGCGTCACCGGGAACGCGACCGGCCCCAGCGGTTCCCCTCACTGATGTTTCTCCGCCGGATTCCGATCCGCACCGCGCAGCGTCGCAGAATCACCGACTGGCTGCTGCTCCTGTTGCGTGCCGGCGTGGTGGCGCTGCTGGTGGCCGCTTTCGCCCGCCCGTTCCTGGGCCGGGCCGCCCCACCGGTTTCGGCGGTGCCGAGCCGGACGGTGGTGCTCCTGCTCGACCGCTCGCTCAGCATGGGACATGCCGCGGTTTGGGGCGCGGCCCTGGATTCGGCCCGCCGGGTCGTGGCCTCGCTCGGTGTGGGCGACCGGATCGCCGTGGTGCTGTTCGACGACGAGGCGGAGGTGGCGCAGCCGCTCACCCAGGATCATGGTCTCGCCGCTGCGTCGATCAACACCGCCAGGCCCACGGCGCGGGGAACCCGGTACGCCGCGGCGCTCCGCGCGGCCCGGCGCATCGTCGCCGAGGCGCAGGCCGGTGCGGCCGAGGTCGTGGTGGTGACGGACATGCAACGAACCGGGCTCGACGGACTGGCGGGACTCGAGCTGCCGCCCCAGCTCAATGTCCGCGCCGTGTCGGTGTTGCCGGCCCGGCGTCCCGATG
>JAYUAL010000448.1:0-3163 GCA_043741355.1 Gemmatimonadales bacterium
GGGAAGACGCGCTGGCGAGCCCCGCTATTCGACGACCACCGCCGCGGTCATGAAGGGATGGGGAACGCAGTGGTAGGTAAAGCGGCCCGGCCGACTGAATGTGACGGAGAACACATCGCCGGAACTGAGGCTCAGCGAGCTCCACTCTCCCTGGTCGCCGGTGGAAGTGTGCGCCTCCGCGCCGACCGGCTCACAGTTGACCCACGTCACGGTGCCACCGCTGCGAATCCGGATCTCGGCCGGCCCGAACGCCAGGTTCCTGATCGCGACGACGGTCGTTCCGGGGACCCCGCTCGATGGGGAGAAGCGACATTCGCCAGCGAGATTGTTTTCGAGCGGGTTCTTCTGGGAGAAACACGCGGCGAGCGCAACGGTCAGGGTAATCGCGATGGGGGAAAGCCGCTTCAGCGCCTGCATCGTCACCGCTCCGGCCTCACCACAACGGTGATTCTCATGAACGGGTGCGGAGTGCAGGTAACGTGGTAGGTCCCGGGACGAGTGAACGTCCGGCGCCAGATTGCCCCGCTCTTGATGAGGCCGGAGTCGAAGCTCTTGTCGTCCGCGGTGACCGAGTGGTCCAGCGGGTCGTCGTTCTTCCAGGCCACCGTGGTTCCGGCGACGATCTCGAGCTTCCGCGGGAGATAGGCGAGGTTCTTCATGGCGGCTCGCACGGTCCGCGGGGCCGGGGGCGGCGCGGTCGGCGATGACGGTGGAGGCGACTCGGGTACCGGCGCCGCGACTGCTTCAATCCGCCGCGTTGAGTCGGGTCGGTTCGGCGCTGGAGTCTCCGCCGCGGGTGGGGGTGGGGCGGGTTGTGGCTCGGCGCGCGGCGATCCGAAGTACCGGGCAAGGGTGATCGGAATGGTGAATTCGAACCCGTATCGGGTGGTCCCGCCTCCCCGCGACATGCCTTGGAGCGTCGCGGTGTTCGCGTTGGTGGCGTGAAGCGACAGGGTGTGGGGGGTGTTGGGAATGGCGACCTGCACGCCGGCACTCCAGGCTGCTTTTTCCTGGCGATCGGCCGGCCGATTGAACACCGTAGCCACGTCAGCGCCCACGCCGAAAAACCGCGAGAGCCGGATGGCGATGCCGCCCGCGGCGGCAAGTTCACGGCCGGAGGCAAACGGATTGGTAAGGCTCCGGCCCGCTGCGAGCAGCCGCACCGGCCCGAGGAGTTTGGCTACCGCGACCTCACCGTCGAACCCTTCGGCGCTCAGGTTGTAGCCCACCTGAGCGCTGACGTCGAGCGGGGCTCCGGTCAACTCCGAGAGCGCCGCTACCCGCGCTGAAAACTCCCATTCGTTGGGATAGCGGGGCGAGAGGGTCGAGTTGGTAGCGTAGGCAAAGCCGACCATGGATCGACCGGGAAGACCAATCGCCGCCACAAAGGTTGGCGTGTTACTGACCTTCCGCTCAGGGGCGTTGGTCCGCTGGAATCGGTGCACGAAGTTGAACTGCAGCGTGCCGGGGCTGGTCACCCAACCCCCGGAGAGGTTGGGTGGCCGGTCGAGCAGGGACTGGGCTCCGACTGGTGCGGGAAGCAGGACCACGCACCAGAGCAGCCGGCGCATGGGTTACTTCGGCACTAGCTGGCCGCGAATCTCGCCTCCCGGGATCGCCGTGGTGTGGACATTGACGTAGGCGTCGCCGTTGCGGATCAGTGCCAGCAGGGAGGGCATCGTGACGGGGGCGGTCGCGAGACTCGCGATGGTGATGGTTCCGCTGTTCAGCGTCCCGGTGAAGGTGCCCGTGGGCAGGGTGACAGGCGTCAGTGCCACGAGAACACCCCCCGCAACGGCCGCACCGCCGACGTGAATATGGGCCGCAGTGACGTTGGTGAGGTTGCTGACCGTGACGCTGAAGGTCAGACTGTTTTCGCCGACAATGGTGGCGGTCGCGGTGCCGCTGGCCGCGCTGCTGTTGCCAGTGGGCCGTTCATTGGCGCCGTTCAGGGTGGCCGTGAATTCGGTCGTCAACGCCGGCGCGGTTAGCTTGTCCGAGCAGCTCTGCGTCAAGCCAAAAGCGAGGAACAGTGAGGTGGCGGTGAAAAATCGACGGTCGGGCATTGCAGTCTCCTGATGTTCGCGGAACACACTGCAGCCATCCGGCGGCGGTGTGCCGGCCGACCTACCGGCCCATGATTGTAAGGGGAAGCGAGGGCGACGCCGCGCAAGGCGCGTGCCACGCACAAGTCGTTCACCCGCAACAGCGCGGTGCAAGCGTGTGTCCAACCGACACGCTGACGATGACAAAGCGAGACGCTCGATTGAAAACTCCGGATGCTCTTCCGAGCAGAACATTCTGTCTTGTCCAATTGGACCGCGGCGGGGGCAACGGCACGAATCTCACCAACCGTGCGGGGCGCAACCTGGACCCGGCCGGGGACCGGCCGGGACCGGCGGGGAGTCCGCAGCCGGGACCGGAAATCGCCGGTCGCTTGCGTGGTCCGGGAACTTGGGGCAGTTTATTGGGCAATCCGATGCTTCATTCACGCAACCCGTGAGGTTCCCAATGCGTTCTGTCAGACTCGTTGCCGCCCTGGCGTTGCTGCCGCTCGCCGCCAGCCCCCTCGCCGCCCAGAAATTCATCCCCCAGGCGGCGCTTATCGCGATGGTGGAGACCCACAAGGCCTCGGTGCTCAAATACATCGACGCCGCGCCCGACTCCATGCTCGGTTTCCGAACCACCAAGGGCGTCCGGACCTTCGCCGAGCAGATCGAGCATGCCACCTGGGCTGACGCGTTCATCGCCCATTCGGCGATCACGGGGTCGATGAAAGTCCCGACGCTGGGAGACTCCGCGGTTTACCTCCACAACAAGGCGGCGCTGCGCACCTACGCGATCGCGGCCATGGACCACACGATCCAGATGCTCCGGGGTGTGAGCGATGCCGCGATGACTGAGGAGATCACCCAGTTCGGGAAGAAGCTGCCCCGTTACCGGGGGCTGATGGAGCTGCTGGACCATTTCCCCTGGACGCTGGGGCAGACGGTGCCGTATCTCCGGATGAACGGCGTCACGCCGCCGGAATACACACCGTTCTAGGCTGTCGTCGAATCAGGGGAAGGCAATCCCAGAGAGCCTGGCAAAGAGGTCACAGCGGTTCCCAAAACGTTTCGACCAGCCATTCCGTCTCGGTCGCGCCCCTCAAGGAGGGAGCGCA
>JAYUAL010000449.1:0-7391 GCA_043741355.1 Gemmatimonadales bacterium
CGCTCCACCGCCGCGGTGTGCCCGCGATCCAGGCCATCCGCCACCCGCAGGATGGCGGACATGCGCCGTACGATGCCCTGCTCCTCATCGGAGAGTCGCGCGAACTCCGCGTGCTTCGCGGTGGGGCCCTTGCGGCGGTGGTACCGGCTCACCAGCGCCACGAGGTAACGGTCCCGGCTGGTGAAATTGAGCCGCTCCGCGTGCATGATGAGCTGGAAGCTGTGCTTGTGGTGCTTCCGGTAACTGACCACCTGCCCGACGTCGTGCAGCAGGCAGGCGGCCTCGAGGATTACCCGCTCTTCCTGGGCGGAGCCCATCACATTGCAGAGCCGGTCGAACAGGGTGAGGCCGATGGACCGCACCTGCTCCACGTGGCGCCGGTCGCCCTGGCACCGGTCAATGAACTCCCGCATGGACCGGAGCGGATCGGCGTTGCGCGGCGCGGTTTCGCCGATCATCTCCAGCAAGAGCCCCTCCCGGAGCCCGAAGGCGCTCACCGTGAGGCTCCGCGCCTCCACCAGGTTGAGCAACTCGGCGGTCACCGCCAGCCCGGCCAGGATGATGTCGGCCCGCTGGGGATTGAGCCCCGGCACGTTGCGGCGCCGCTCCACCGACAGGGTGCAGAGCCACTCCAGCATCTGCTCCACCTCGGCGGTTTTGATCACCTCGCCGTGCGCCGCCTCGGTGGGATGGCCCCGGCGCGCCAGCACCATCCGCGCGAGGTTGGTAAAGGTTCCGCCCGAGCCGATCAGGGTGACGTTGTTCCACTCCCGCCAGCGTCCCGCCTTCTTGAGGATTTTGCGCACCCGGCTCCGGAGCGCGGCCACTTCCTTGGAGCGGGACTTGTCTTCGAAGAGGTACTGCTCGGTGAGCCGCACCGCCCCCAGGGGCAGCGACTTGGTCAGCTCCACAAGGCCGTTGATGGCGCCGATCAGCTCCAGACTCCCGCCGCCGATATCGGCCACCAGCGCGCGACCGGTCGAGAGCGGAAAGTGATGCGCCACCGATCGCCAGGAGAGCGCCGCCTCGGTCTCGGGGTCGATGATTTTCAGCGGAATGCCCACCTCGCGCCGCACCCGCTCGACGAAGGCCTTGCCGTTGTCCGCCTCCCGCACCGCCGACGTTGCCACCGCGGAAATGCGCCGCACCCCGCGGCGCTCGGCGACTTCCCGCATCCGCCCCAGGGTCTGCAGCGCCCGCGCCATCGCGAACTCGTCCAGCCGGTTGGACTCGGCGATTCCCGCGGCGAGGCGGGGCTGGTCTTTCACTTCGTCGATGACCTTGATCCCGCCCTGGGGATCGAACTCCGCCACCAGCAGCCGGATCGAGTTGGACCCGACGTCGATGGCGCCGAGCCGCTCACCCGGCTCGGGCGCCTTGGAGGAGAGTGCCGCAAGGTACGATCGGCGCATCAGGAATGTCCCGTCATGTCCTCGGCGTGGTGCTTGATCGACTTGCCCTCGACGAGGAAGACGACATCCTCGGCGATGTTGGTGGCCAGGTCCGCCACCCTCTCAAGATTGCGACTCACCAGGAACAATTCCAGTGCCGCGCCGATGATGTGGGGATCCTCCATCATGTGGGTGAGGAGAATCCGGAACACCGAGCGGTTGAGCGCATCCACCTTGTCGTCGCGGCGGCAAATCTCCCGCGCCGAGGCGGCGTCGCCCCGGACAAAGGCCTCGAGGGCGTCGGAGAGCATCTCCCGCGCCAGCCGGGCCATCTCGGTGATCTCGGGATCGGGTGTGATCGGCCGGTTGTTGCCCAGCCGCTCGGCCGACTGGGCCAGGTTCACGGCGTGGTCGCCCACCCGCTCGAGGTCGTTGGCGATCTTGATCGCCGCGACCAGCATGCGGAGATCCTTGGCCATGGGCTGCTGGAGCGCCAGGAGGTCGATGCACGACTCCTCGACCTCGACCTCCATCGAGTCGACGATGCGGTCGCCCTCGATGACCTGCTGGGCCTTCTCGGGGTTGCGCTCGAGCAGCGCCTCCACCGCGAGGCGGAGCGCGGCCTCGGCTTCGCCGCTCATGGTGAGGAGCCGGACCTTGACCCGATTCAGCTCGTCGTGAAAGTGCCGGTGCGTTTCCGGGCTCATCCGAATCTCCCCGTAATGTAGGCTTCCGTCTGCTCGTTCGATGGGCGGGTGAACATCGTCTCGGTCGGACCGAACTCCACCAGCTCGCCCTTGTAGAAAAACCCGGTGACGTCACTCACCCGCGCCGCCTGCTGCATGTTGTGGGTGACGATCACGATAGTGTACTTCGCCTTCAGCTCCACGATCAACTCCTCGACCCGCTGGGTGGCGATCGGGTCGAGCGCCGAGCAGGGTTCGTCCATCAGCAGCACGTCGGGATCGTTGGCCAGCGCCCGCGAGATGCAGAGGCGCTGCTGCTGTCCCCCCGACAGGCCGGTCGCGGGGGTGTCCAGCCGGTCCTTCACTTCCTCCCAGAGCGCCGCCTGGCGGAGACACCGCTCCACCAGCGCGGGGAGGTCGGCCCTGGGCGTCAGCTTGTTGAGCCGGGGACCGTACACCACGTTCTCGTAGATCGTCTTGGGGAAGGGGTTGGGGCGCTGAAACACCATCCCCACCCGCTGCCGCAGTGCCACCAGGTCGGTCCCGGGGGCGTACACCGAGCGGCCGTCCACTACGATGTCCCCGGTGTGGCGGGTCTCGGGGATGAGATCGTTGAGCCGGTTGATCGAGCGCAGGAAGGTCGTCTTCCCGCACCCCGAGGGGCCGATCAGGGCGGTGACCGCGCGGACCGGGATGGTGAACGAAATCCCGTGCAGCACGGCCCTCGTGCCATACGAGAACGAGAATCCCCGCACGTCAATGGAGCCTCCCGCTCCCCGCTCCCCGCTCCCCGCGTCCCGAGCGATCATCCGAACCGGCCGGTGATGTACTCCTCGGTCCGCGGCTGGGCGGGATTGGTAAAGATCTGCCGGGTTACCCCGGTCTCTATCAGCTCCCCCAGGTAGAAAAACGTCGTCGTGTCCGACACCCGCGCCGCCTGCTGCATGTTGTGGGTCACGATGATGATCGTGAACTTTTCCTTGAGGTTGAACAGCAGCTCCTCGATCCGCTGGGTGCCCTGGGGGTCGAGCGATGCGGTCGGCTCGTCCATCAGTACCACCTCCGGCTCCGGCGCGATGGTCCGCGCGATGCACAGCCGCTGCTGCTGTCCTCCCGAGAGCGCGATGGCGCTGCCGCGCAGCCGGTCCTTGACCTCCGCCCAGAGCCCCGCTCTCGTCAGGGCCTGCTCCACCTCGTCGTCCACCACCGCGCGCGCGGCCTCGCGGGAAAGCCGCAGCCCCGCGGCGACGTTGTCATAAATGGACATGGTGGGGAAGGGGGTGGGCTTCTGGAAGACCATGCCGACCCGGCGCCGCAGACGCTTCAGGTCCACCCGGGGGCCGTAGACGTCTTCCCCGTCCAGGGTCACCTTCCCGGTGACCGTGGCTCCCGGCGTCTCCTCGTGCAGCCGGTTGAGCGAGCGGAGAAAGGTGGACTTGCCGCACCCCGACGGCCCGATCAGGGCGTGCACCCGATTCGACGCGAATGCTACCGTCGCGTTCTTCACCGCCGGCACCCCGCTGTAGAACGAGGTCATGCCGGCGGTCTCGATCCGCGGACGCTCCGCCTCAGCGAGGACCATCGAACCGGCTCCGGGTAGCGAGGCGGGTGAGGACGCTGAGGGCGAGGACCACGAGGATGAGGACCAGGGCCGTTGCCCAGGCGAGGCGGTGCCAGTCTTCGTAGGGGCCGGTTGCATAGGTATAGACCACCAGTGGAAGGGCAGCCATCGGCTGCCGGATGTCGGTACTCAGGTACTGATTGCCCAGCGCGGTGAACAGCAACGGCGCGGTCTCTCCCGATACCCGGGCCACCGCGAGCAGCACCCCGGTGACGATCCCGGGGAGACAGGTGCGGACCACCACCTTGAGGCTGGTGCGCCAGCGGGAATAGCCCAGTGCGAGCGCCGCCTCCCGGAGCGAGTGGGGAACCAGCTTGATCATCTCCTCGGTGGTGCGCATCACCATCGGGATCATCAGCACCGCCAGCGCGGCGCTTCCGGCAAATCCCGAGAAATGCTTCTGCCGGGCCACGATCCAGACCCAGGCGAAGACGCCCACCACGATCGACGGGGTCCCGTTCATCACGTCGGCGATGAACCGGGTGGCCTTGGCCAGCCGGGTGCCGGGCCACTCGGAGGCGAAGATCCCGGCGCCGATGCCGATGGGCAGCCCGATGAGGCTCGCGACCCCGACCATCATCAGCGTCCCCACGATGGCGTGGACCACCCCGCCGCCGCTCTCCCCCGCCGGCACCGGACGCCGGATGAAGAAATCCAGATTGATGCTCCCGGCGCCTTTGATGATCACGGTGCCCAGGATCAGAAACAGCGGCAGCACCGCGAGCACGGTGGCCAGGATCAGCAGGGCCACCATCACCCGGCTCCGCCAGCGACGATAGCCGCCGGTCACAGTCCCGCCCCGCCGCCCGGGTTGCCCTTGGACACCTTCCAGATCAGCAGCCGCGCGCCGGCGTTCACCAGCACGGTCACCGCGAAGAGCACCAGCGCCACGTAGGAGAGCGCCGCGAAGTGCATGTCGGTGCTCGCCTCGGAGAACTCGTTGGCGATGGCCGCCGCCATGGTGTAGCCTGGCGCGAAGAGCGACGCGGCGATCTCGTGCCGGTTGCCGATGAGCATCGTCACCGCCATGGTCTCACCCAGCGCCCGGCCCAGCCCAAGGATCACCGCGCCCACGATGCCCGACTTCGCGTAGGGCACCACCGCGGTCCAGGCCGCCTCCCAGCGCGTCGCGCCCAGCGCCAGCGCCGCCTCGCGCTGGCTGCCCGGTACCGTCGCCAGCACCTCGCGCGCCACCGACATGATGTACGGCATGACCATGATGGCCAGGATGATTCCGGCCGAGAGCATCGAGGGGCCGTAGATGGTGCCCTGGAAGAATGGCAGGAAGCCCAGGGTGCCCTTGAGGAGTGGGAAGACCGACTTGGTGAGGAAAGGCACCAGCACGAAGATGCCCCAGAGTCCGTATACCACGCTGGGGATGGCCGCGAGCAGCTCCACCACGAAGGCGATGGGCCTCCGGACGACCGGAGGCGCGAACTCGGTGAGGAAGATCGCGACGCCCAGGGAGAGCGGCACCGCGATTGCCAGCGCGATCAGGGAAGAGAGCAGGGTGCCGAAGATCAGCGGCAGCGCCCCGAACTTGTCCTGGACCGGATCCCAGGCGCTGGTGGTGAGGAACCCCAGCCCGAACTTGGCAATGGCCAGGCGCGATCCCGAGTAGAGCTCCCAGACCAGGAAGCCCAGCAGGACCGGAATCGCGAGCGCCGCCAGCGTCAGCACGATCCGGAAGACCCGATCGCCCGTCGCCGCGCCTTGGAGGCGGGCGGCGGGCGACTGGGCGGTGGGCGCCGTCACGTCGGTCACGCGATCGGCTTGCCCTGGGCCTTGAGCGTCTTGATCTTCATCTGCTCGAGCGCCACGACCGGCTTGGGCAGCGGGGCATAGTCGAGCGCCGCGGCCATCTGCTGGGCCTCGTCGGTGAGCATCCAGTCGAGGAAGGTCTTCAGCGCCTTGGCCTTGCCCGCATCCTTCATATCAGGCCGCACCAGCAGCCAGGTGAACGACGAGATCGGATACGACTCGGCGCCAGGCGCGTTGGTGATCGAAACCCGGAAATCGGTGTTGGGCGGGAACTTGGCGCCCGCCGCCGCTGCGGTGACCGACGCCAGGGTCGGGGTCACGAACGCGCCACTCGCGTTCTTGACCTGGGCGTAGGAGAGCTTGTTGCCCTTGGCGTAGATCAGCTCGACGTAGCCGATGGAACCGTCGGCCTGCTTCACCTGCTGGGTTACGCCCTCGTTGCCCTTGCCGCCGAGTCCGGCCGGCCACTGCACCGCGTTGGCGTTCCCGACCTTTTCCTTCCACTCCGGCGACACCTTGGAGAGATAGTCGGTGAAGATGTAGCTGGTGCCCGACCCGTCGGAGCGGTGCACCACGATGATGTCCTGGTTGGGGAGCTTCACCCCGGGGTTGGCCGATACGAGCCGGCGGTCATTCCACTTGGTGATCTTGCCGAGGAAGATGTCGGCGATGGTCGGCCCGTCGAACTTGAGCTGCGCGGTGCCGGCGGCGGACAGATTGTAGGTCAGCACCACCGCGCCCATCACGGTGGGAAGGTGGAACGCCTGGCCCTGGACCGCGGTCATCTGGTCCTGGTTCATCGGTCCGTCGGTGGCGCCGAAGTCCACGGTGCCCTCGGTGAACTGCTTGATGCCGCCGCCGGAGCCGATCGACTGATAGTTGATCTGGACCCCGGTCTTCTTGTTGTAGGCGTCGAACCACTTGCTGTAGATCGGGTAGGGGAAGGTCGCGCCGGCGCCGGTGAGCGCCTGGGCGGCAACGGGGACGGCTTCCTTGCCGCAGGCCAGCGCGGCGAGGGCCAGGCCGACGTAAGTGACTGAGCGGGACATGAAATGGCTCCTTAGAAGACGAACTGGATCTGGAAGAGCGCCTGGGACCGGACCGCCTCGAGCGAGGGCGATACCACACCGCCCTGGTAGCTCGCATGGTCGATGTCGGCCAGCACCCGGAGATTGCCGGACACCTGGTACGCCGCGCCGAGGATGATCCGGCTCTGGCGGTCGTTGTTGGCGGAGGTGTTGGGATCGGTAGAGTCGAAGCGGCCGATGATCTGGAACTTGTAGCTGGGCGGAATGCGGAGGACGCCGAAGGTGCTGATGACCCGGCCTTTCTTGTTGAGCACCGGCGGGGGACCCATCGCGGTGTCCTTGGTGGCGCCGAGCTCGGCGGCCAGGGTCAGCATCTTGGAGCGGTAGGACAGCATGCCGATGAAGCGGGAGCGTTTCCCGCCGCCATTGGGCCGGCCCACCTGGCCGTAGCCGGTCAGCCGGAGCCCTCCGTCGCGGCCGCCCTCGTCGGTGCCCATGAGGCGGACCGAGACCCGGCCCATCAGGTCCTTGCCCTTGTCGCCGGGGGTCTTGTTGTAGTTCTCTCCGTTATATATGCCCACCTGCATGTTGACCTTGTCGAAGCCCCAGTTGCCGTCCACGCCGGCGCCGAAATCGGACGAGGACATGTAGCCGCCGCGCTCCACGGCCACCTGCCCCTGCATCCGGTAGTCCCACAGGTGCTCTTCCCAATCGATCCAGGGCGTATGCATCTGGCCGAATTTGAAGGTGAGCGGGCTCTTTTCCGGGGTCCAGGTGGCGTAGGCGTATTTCAGGCGGTAAGACAGCGATCCGTCGGTGCTGCGAAAGATGTCCGCCGTGACCCGGGTACCGACGCCGTAGGCGAACTTGCCGATCACGTTCACGTAGGCGCGGGTGACGTCGA
>JAYUAL010000450.1:0-3147 GCA_043741355.1 Gemmatimonadales bacterium
CGGAATACCGTCACGACGCTCGGTGTGGCGGTCGGCACGCCGACCTACATGTCGCCCGAACAGGCGGCCGCCGACCCGAACATCGATCATCGCAGCGACATCTACGCGGTAGGGGTGATGGCGTACGAGCTGCTGACTGGTCATCCGCCGTTCACCGGCGCCACGCCGCAGCAGGTGCTCGCCGCACACGTGACCGAAGCGCCCGATCCGGTTACCAAGCGGCGGCCGGCGATATCTCCGGTGCTCGACGCGATCATCATGCGCTGCCTCGCCAAGCGGCCTGCCGATCGCTTTCAGACGGCGAACGAATTGCTCACGCAACTCGAGCCGCTGGCCACGCCGAGCGTGGGGATAACGCCGACGCAGACTCGGCCGATCGCAGCGGTTGTGCCGGCGCGATCCAGGTGGACCGGCGTGGGCCTGATTGGTGGAGCGGTGATCATCCTCGCCGGCGCGACATTCCTGTTGTTGAATCGCCCGCCGGCCACCGCGACGCTGCAGCAGGCCGTGCAGCTCACTCGCAGCGCAGGCGTTCAGGAGTCGCCGCACATCACCAGCGACGGCAAAGGGGTCGCCTATCGCATCCTCGGCCCTACTGACACGCTTCCGCGCATTGAGTTGCGACGCGGCACCGACGGCACTGCGGTGCCTCTCGCTCCGGCCGGCGTCCCAAGGGGATGGTCGCCTGACGGTGACAAGCTCCTCATCTGGACCCCGCGAGGCTTGGCGACTGTCCCCTCACTCGGTGGGGTGAGCACGTTGCTGGTCGCTGGCGTCAACCATGGCACCTGGGCGCCGGACGGCCAGCGCCTGGCGTATGTCCGGGGCGACTCGCTACTCGTCCGTGGCAAGGACGAGCAGGTCACCTTGCTGGCACGCAGTGACGACCCGCATTCCCTGGCCTGGTCGCCGGACGGCAAGTGGATCGCCTACGTCTCCGGCAACTCCGAGTACCTGCGCGACTGGAACATCGCGACCTCGTCGCTCTGGCTGGTGCCGGCGGCCGGGGGCGCCCCGACGCAGTTGACGGCCGGTACGGCGATGGACATGAGTCCCACCTGGGCGCCCGACAGTCGCCGACTGTTCTTCGTCTCCAGTCGCGGCGGAACCCGGGACATCTATCAACTCAATCTCGATTCCCACGGCAGAGCGCACGGCGATCCCGTGCAGATCACCGTCGGACTGAACGCCTCACAGATCAGCCTCTCCGCCGATGGGGGGCAGCTGGCCTACTCGGTGACCACCAATCACAGCAATGTCTGGAGCGTCGCCCTCCCGGCGAGCGGGTCGGTGTCAAGCCGCTCGGCGACCATGGTCACCACCGACCGGGAAAGCATCGAGACCATCTGGGTTTCGCGGGACGGGCAATGGCTGCTGTTCGACTCCGACCGGGCGGGAACCCAGCAGATCTTCCGCATGCCACTCTCGGGCGGCGAGGTGCAACAGATCACCCGCGGCACGTCGCCGGCGTTTGCGGTTGCCCTCTCCCCCGACGGCAAGCAGGTCGGGTACCACACGATCGTCAACGGCCTGCGTCGCTCCTTCGTGACGTCGAGCGAAGGCGGCGACAAGCCGGTCCAGCTCTCGCCGGGGACCGCGCCCCACGAGCGCACCCCGTCATGGTCTCCTGATGGCCAACGGATGGTGTGGGAGAACTCCGATGCCAACAAGAGGATTCCGTCGGTGGTCAAGCGGTCAGGCAACGGTTGGGGCGCACCACATCAGGTCACTCGACCAGGCCTGAGGGTGTTGGGGACCTGGGCCAACAACGACGAGCTGGTAGCGGTAGATACCGTGCTGCACCGGTTGATGCTTGTCCCGGTGGATGACTTCTTGCGCCCGCCGCGAGTGCTTTCGCAGACGGGCAACATGATGAGCAATGGTTCTGTCTCGGACGATGGCCGCACCCTGTACTTCCACGATCAGAACCGGCTGTGGGCCCTCTCTCTCGCGGGCGGTGCGCCTCGCGAGCTGGTTCGCTTCGACGACCCATTGCATCCTCACCACACCAGCGCCCGGAACTTCGCCGAACATGGCGGGCGCCTCTACTTCACCCTGCAGGATCCCCGGAGCAACATCTGGGTGGCGCCGGTGAAGGGGCTCAAGAAGTGAGCGACGCCCTGACGCGCCTCACCGCGGCCCTGGCCGACCGCTACCGCATCGAGCGCGAGCTCGGCCAGGGCGGCATGTCGCGCGTCTTCCTCGCCGAGGAGCTGGCCTTGGGCCGAACGGTGGTGATCAAAGTCATCGCCTCCGAGCTGCTCGAGGGACTCAGCGCCGAGCGATTTGCCCGCGAGGTCAGGCTCGCCGCTCGGCTCCAGCAGGCCAACATCGTTCCGGTGCTCAGCGCGGGCGACGCGGACGGTCTTCCGTACTATACGATGCCCTACGTGGGCGGCGATTCCCTCCGGGCCCGGATGGCGAGCGGCGAGCGCATCCCGGTGCCGGAAGCGGTGAGTATCCTCCGGGACGTGGCCCGCGCCCTCGCCTACGCCCACGCCGAAGGCATTGTCCACCGGGACATCAAGCCTGACAACGTCCTCCTCTCCCACGGCACCGCGATGGTGACCGACTTCGGGATCGCCAAGGCGATCACCGCGTCCCGCACCCAGGACGGTGCCACCGCTGCCACGCTCACACAGGCCGGCGGCTCCATCGGTACTCCGGCCTACATGGCGCCCGAACAGGCGGTGGGCGACGTGGTGGACCATCGCACCGATCTCTACGCCTGGGGGGTGATGGCGTACGAGATGCTGTCGGGGGCGCATCCCTTCGGCCGGCATGCGACGCCCCAGCAGCTCATCACCGCGCACATCACCGAAGTCCCGGCCGCCATCGCCGGGAAGAATGCCGCTGTGCCGCCGGCGCTCTCGGCGCTGGTGATGCGGTGTCTGGAAAAGTCCCCCGCCGCGCGCCCCGACTCCGCGGCCGAGGTGCTCGAGGCACTCGACACCGCCGCGACACCGGTGCCGTCCGGCACGACGCCATCGGCGGCGGCGGCGCGGCGCCTGCCGACGGCGCTGATTGTGGTCGTGGGTGTGGTCGTCGTGGTGCTGGCGGGCTGGATGCTCACTCGGCGCTCCGCCCCGACCGCTCCCGCGGCGGTCGCCGAGCAGTCCCTCGCCGTGCTTCCACTGGCCAACCTGA
>JAYUAL010000451.1:0-7378 GCA_043741355.1 Gemmatimonadales bacterium
GGAGAGCGCGACGTCACGCTCGAGTCGATCGCCGGGCTGGCCCGGAAGCGGCCGTGGCTCGCCTTCGCGCTCGCGGTTTGCATGCTGTCGCTGCTGGGATTCCCGGGCACGTTCGGATTCGTAGGCAAGTGGGCCATCCTGGCAGCGGTGGTCGAGGCGAAACAGGTGGTGCTCGCCGTTATCCTGGTGCTCACCAGCCTGGTGTCGGCCGGCTACTACCTGCCGGTCGTCATGGCGGTGTACATGCGGGAGCCGTCGAGCCCGGAATCGCATTCCGGAGCCGGGTTGCCCCGGCCCGCGGTGATCACGGTCGCGCTGGCGGTCGTCATCGTTCTGCTGGCGGGCATCCTGCCAGCGGCGGTGCTGGCCTCCGCGATGGACGCTGCAGGCTCGCTGGGCCCCGCGGGCGGCGTCCCGATCATGGGGTTCAGGCGGTAGGGCATGAACGTCCCGAAATCCGTGTTTCGAGAGTATGACGTGCGCGGAGTCATCGGCCGAGAGCTGACTCCGGAGTTCGCGCGGGCGCTGGGCCGGGCCTACGGGACCATGGCCTGGAGTCGGCTGGGCCGCATGCCGGTACTCGGCGTCGGGCGCGACAACCGGCCCTCGGGCGCGGGGCTCAGTCATGGCGTGCGCGCGGGGATCCTGGAGAGTGGGGCGGGCGTGATCGATGTCGGCGAACTTCCCACTCCCGCGCTCTATTTCGCCGTGCACCACCTCGGTGCCGACGGCGGCCTGCAGGTCACCGGCAGTCACAATCCCCCGGAATTCAACGGCTTCAAGATGGTCCTGGCCGGCGACTCGGTACACGGCGAGGCCATTCTCGATCTCTACGGCATGATCGTCAAGGAGACGTGGCGCACCGGCTCCGGCAGGGAGAGCGCTGATTCATCGGTGCTCGCGGCGTACCGCGAGGCGATCGTCTCCCGGAACCGCCTCGCCCGCCCGGTCAAGGTGGTGGTCGACTGCGGCAACGGCGTCTCGAGTCTCATCGCGATCAGCACCCTCGAAGCGCTGGGTGCCGAAGTCACGCCGCTCTTCGCCGAATCGGACGGAACCTTTCCGAATCACCATCCCGATCCGACGGTCCCGGCCAATCTCGTCGATCTGCGCCGGGTGGTTCGCACCACCGGCGCCGAGCTCGGCATCGCGTTCGACGGGGACGGCGACCGCATCGGGGCGGTGGATGAAGCCGGGACCATCATCTTCGGGGACCTTCTCCTGATCATCTTCGGCCGCGACGCGATCCGGCGATTCGGTCCGGGCGTGCCGGTGATCTTCGACGTGAAGTGCTCGGACCTCCTGCCGAAGGCGCTGGCCGATGCCGGCGCGCGCCCAGAAATGTGGAAGACCGGCCACTCGCTCATCAAGGCCCGGATGAAAGAGACCGCCGCGCCGCTCGCCGGGGAAATGAGCGGTCATCTCTTCTTCGGCGGCGACTGGTTCGGCTTCGACGACGCACTTTTCGCGGCAGCCCGCCTGCTCGAAATCGTGAGCAGCGGTCCTCCGGGCTTGAGCCGGCTCCTGGCCGATCTTCCCCTCACCTTCGCCACTCCGGAAATCCGGGTGGACTGTCCCGACGACGTCAAGTTCGGCGTGGTGGCGAAGGCGGCGAAGCACTTCGGCTCGCGCTATCCGGTCAACACCATCGATGGGGTGCGGATTGCGTTTCCCGATGGATGGGGTCTTCTCCGCGCGTCGAATACCCAACCCGTCCTGGTTCTGCGCTTCGAAGCCACGAGTCCGGATACTCTCGAGCGCTATCGCGCCGAGGTCACCGGCTGGCTCGCGGCACAGGGCGTCAGTACCTGAGCCGTGAGCGGCCGGGCCCGGCGCACCGCGGTCATTCTGGTGGCAGCGGCTCTGGTGCTCTCCGCCGGGCGCTGGGTGTCGGTCTTCCTTGCGGAACGTCTTTGGGAATCCAGCGTTTCCGAGGCCGTTGCGGTGGCCGGCGCGCGGCGGGCGCTGCTCAGCCTCACCCTCGAGCTGCTGGTTCTCATCTTGTCCTCGGCCTGGTTCGTTGGCCATCTCGCAATCGCCGCGCGGGTTGCGTTGCCCGACCGCGCGCCTCCAGAGCGGCCCCAGGCGAGGCTCTGGCCCGGCCGGCTGCCCCGCTGGACGCTCCACACTACCGGAGTAATCCTTGGGGTACTGCTCGGCGCCGGCGCGGGCCGGTGGCTCGACGCTCTCCTCCTCGCGTTCGACGGCGCGCGGTTGGGCGTCGCCGATCCGCTACTCGGGGTTGATCTGGGGTTCTTCCTCAGCACCTTTCCGCTCTGGCTCGAGCTGCGGCATTTCGTCGCGGCCCTCGCCGCAGTCGGATTGGCCGCGGTTTTGGCGATCCACATGGCAGGCGGTGCGGTCTCCGTCGTGAATCGGCGGCTCTGGATTTCGCCCAAGGTGCGAGGCCAACTCGCCTTCCTGCTCACGATGCTGGCCGTCACCGTGGCGTGGGGCTCGATGTTGGAGGAGTTCCGCCTCGCCGCGGGCCTTCGCGGCCCCGTAGCAGCCTCCGAGTTTATGCTCCGGACGCTGGTGTCCCGGATCCAGGCCGGCATAGGGGCGGCCGCCGCGGTCGCGAGCATGCTCTGGGGGCTCCGGGTCCGCCCGGCGGTCGCAGTCGCGGTCTGGTCACTCCTGGTGCTGTCGCTGGTGGCTGGGCGCCTCCTGCCGCTCGGGAGCATGTCCCCGGCGACCGACGAGGGGTGGCGCTCCGCGGCAAGACGCCTCGACTCGGTGGCCTTCCAGCTGGGCGATGCCGAGGCCGCCGCGCCTGGTTCCCGCGTCCCCGCCGCGGAGCTTACACCGACACTCTGGGACGAGGCCATGATTCCCCTGGCCGCGGCCTCCGAATCCACGACGGTAACCAGCGCGGGACGTGGATGGGTCATGGCATCCGGACGGGCGCGGCCGGTGTGGTTCGCGGTACGGCAAGGCGCCGGCCAGTCATCGGCCCTGCTCGCGCTGGCGGACGACGAGGTCTCCGCGTCGGGAGGGATTCTGGCCTGGCGCGAAGGCGATTCCGCCACATCCCCCGGCTCGGCCGCGTACCGTGAGCTGGGGGCTCACGCGCTCCGACCGACCTCTCCCGATATCGATGTATCCAAAGAGGCCCCGGGGATTCCACTCGACGGCTGGATCAGGCGCCTGGTTCTCGCTTGGGCGCTCCAGGCACCGGCCGCGCTCGCCGCGCCCGCCGGCTCGCGTGTAGGATGGCGCCTGGATCCCGCAGTCCGCCTTCGGGCGGCCGCACCGTTCGCGCAGTGGAGCCGTCCGCGTCCGCGCATTGCTGGTGGAGGCGTAGTGTGGGCCAGCGACGGGATGCTCACCTCCGCCACCTTCCCGAGCTCCGCCAGGATCGAATGGACCGGTGGTCCGGCCTCAATGGTGCGGAGCACCTTTCTGGGAACGGTGGATGCGGCCACCGGGGTAGTGCACATTTTCCGACGAGATCCCGCTGATTCGCTCGCGGCCGCCTGGGCCCGGATCACGGGGCCGCTGATTGAGGCGCCCGAGGCCATCCCACCCGAGATCCGGGCGCGGGATCCGTATGCCGAGGAACTTCTACTGGCCCAGGCGCGGGTGCTCGAGGGCCCTGCGTGGCAGGCTGGGCGCCTGGAACGCGGCACCGAGGGAGCCGAACTCTCGCCCCCGGTTGCAGCTGGCGGCTCCGAGGCGCTGGTGCCGCTGGTTCGTGGGGTACCCCGGCAAATCACCAGTTTCCTTCTGGCATGGCGCAGCCCGTCGGGCGATTCGGTCCGCCTGATCCGGCTGGACTCGACTCGCACGGTCGAGATTTCTTCGGCGCTGATCGACCAGTGGAAACTTTTTCCCTTTCAGCAGGCGCTCCAGGATTCGGTCCGCGCCTCGGGAGGACGATTCGAGCCCGGGCGGGTTCGCCACGCGGTCGCCGGGGACGGGATCGCGGCCTACCAGCCCGCGTGGTCGGCGCCTCCGACGGGACGGGCCCGGCTGGTGCTGGTGAATGTGATGCTGGGTCGCAAGCTCGGCACCGGACGATCCTTCGCCGAAGCGTGGCGGAATCTCCGGGGCGAAGTGGGGCCTCTCGTTCCCGGGGCCGGTGCCGAGGCGGTTCTCGAAGAGGCCCGGCGCTGGATGCGGCACGCCGACTCGGCATTCAAGCGCGGAGATTTACAAGAAATGGGACGGGCTTTCCAATTCCTGCGGGAACTGCTGGAACCGAACCGGAAGCGCTGATCGACCTTGAGGGGCTAACTTTGGCCGAGCTTTTTGACAATCTGAGGCTGGTTTGAACCTCCACGAATACCAGGCGAGGGCGCTGCTGAAGGCGGCCGGCATCGCGATGCCCGACGGCGACGTGGCCGCGACCCCCGATGAAGTCGAAGCGATCGCGACCCGGCTCGGGAAGCCGGTGGTCGTCAAGGCACAGGTACATGCCGGGGGACGCGGCAAAGCCGGCGGGGTGAAGCTCGCGAAGAATCCCGCCGACGCCCGAGAGGCCGCCAGTCGAATTCTGGGAATGACCATCAAGGGCCTCGTGGTGCAGCGGGTGCTCGTCGTGCCCGCGGAGGACATCGCCAGCGAGAGCTATGTCGGTCTCATCATGGACCGGGAAACCCAGCGGCCGGTGTTCATGGTAAGCGCGGCTGGCGGGGTGGACATCGAAGAAGTTGCCTCCGCCACCCCGGAGAAGATCGTCCGGTTGGCGGTCGATCCGCGCTACGGCCTCTTCCCGCACCAGGCCATGGGGTTGGCGCTGACTCTCTACCAGGATTTCGCCCAGGCGCGCGCCGCCGCCGGCATCATGCAACAGCTCTACTCCGTATTCATCGGGAACGGCGCGTCGCTCGCCGAGATCAATCCGTTGATCACGACTCCGGCAGGCCAGGTGCTCGCGCTCGACGCGAAGCTCTCGGTGGACGACAACGAGCTGGACCGCCGTCCCGACCTCGCCGCGCTGAGGGACGAATCCGCCGAAGCACCCAGCGAGGTCGCGGCCCGGGAGGCCGGCCTCACCTTCATCAAGCTCGACGGCAACGTGGGGTGCGTGGTGAATGGCGCCGGACTGGCGATGGCCACCATGGACCTGGTGAAGTACTACGGCGGCGAACCGGCCAATTTCCTGGACATCGGCGGTAGCTCGAATCCGGAGAAGGTGGTGGCCGCGCTCCGGATCATCACCTCCGATCCCGCCGTGAAATCGATCCTCTTCAATATTTTCGGCGGGATCACCCGCACCGACGACGTCGCCAGCGGAATCGTCACGGCAATGGGCCAGTTCAAGGTGAGCCTGCCGGTGGTCATCCGGCTCACCGGCACCAACGAGGAGAAGGCCTTTGAGATCCTGAAAGGGGTGGGGATGCGGGCCCTGTCGGACATGGACGAGGCGGTCAAGCAGGCGGTCGAGCTCGCCAAGGGGGCCGCGTGAGCGTCTTCGTTGACCGGTCCACCCGGCTGGTGGTGCAGGGCATTACCGGACGGGACGGGTCTTTTCATACTCGACAGATGGTTGGGTACGGCACCCAGGTCGTGGCGGGCGTGACGCCAGGTAAGGGAGGCCAGCAATTCGACGCCGTGGTGCCGATCTTTCACACCGTAGCCGACGCGGTTCGCCAAACCGGCGCGAACACCTCGGTGATTTATGTGCCGCCGGCGCTGGCCGCGGGGGCCATCGCCGAGGCGGCCGACGCCGGGATCCGCTTCATCGTCTGCATCACCGAGGGCATCCCGGTGCTCGATATGGCCAAGGTGATGCCGTTCGTTCGCGAGAAGGGAGCCCGGCTGCTGGGCCCCAATTGTCCCGGATTGATCACCCCGGGCGTGGCGAAAGTCGGCATCATTCCGGGCCAGATCTGCTCGCCCGGGCGCGTCGGGCTGGTCTCGCGGAGCGGGACTCTGACCTACGAGGTGGTGTACCACCTCACCCGTGAGGGTATCGGTCAGAGCACCTGCGTCGGAATCGGCGGCGACCCGGTCATCGGCACGAACTTCATCGATGTGTTGCGGGCGTTCCAGGAGGATCCGGCCACCGCCGCCATCGTGATGCTGGGGGAGATCGGCGGAACCGATGAACAGAAGGCGGCGGCATTCGTCCGGGCGTCGGTTACCAAGCCGGTCGTCGGTTTCATCGCCGGACAAACCGCGCCCAAAGGCCGCCGGATGGGACACGCCGGCGCTATCATCTCGGGCTCGTCGGGAACGGCGGAGGAAAAGATTCACGCGTTCGAAGCAGCCGGCATCGGAATCATGCGGCGGCCCGTCGACGTGGTCGGCCAGATCAGGGCCAGGCTGAAATAATCGTCACCAAAGTGAGGATGCATGGCTGGAAGACAAACCCTGGGCATCATAAAGCCCGACGCCGTCGCGGCCGGGAACCTCGGCGCCATCGCCGCCCACATCGAGCGGGAGGGCTTCCGCATTCGTGACGCGACGCTGCTGCGGCTCTCCCGGGCACAGGCCGAGGCGTTCTACGAGGTGCACCGGGGCCGCCCCTTCTACGAGGAGCTGGTAACCTTCATGAGTAGTGGTCCCTGTTTCCCCATGGCGTTGGAGCGGGACGGCGCCGTGGCCGCCTTCCGGACGGCCATCGGGGCCACCGACCCCGCGGAGGCGGCCGCTGGTACGATTCGGAAGCTCTATGCTGAATCCAAGGGGAAGAATGCAGTCCACGGGTCCGATAGCGATGAGAATGCCGCGCGGGAAATTGCCTTCTTCTGGAGCGAGGCGGAGCGAGCCGGTCGCTGGTAGGAGCCCCCGTGTATGAGGTTTGACCTAAGTCCGCTTGCCATGTAGCTTTAAGGGCTATGCTAGAGTTTGACATCCGCGAGCTCCGCCATGGTCCGGTCGAGATCATCGGTGAGCTCCCTGCTGCCGATCCGCTTTTCGAGGGGCTCGAAGTGCCTCTCGATGGCCCGCTCTTGGTGGGGGGAACGCTGGAGCGCGCCGGCCAGAACGGATTCTTCTGGCATGGACGGTTCGAAGGCCAGGTGCGCTCGGTATGCCGCCGGTGCCTGACCGAGTTCGTCAGGCCGGTGGTTCAGTCGGTCGAGGTGATGTTTTCACCCGATCCTGAGCTGCAGGACGATCCCAGCGTCTATCCACTGGCGGAGCAGACGGCGCGGGTCGATGTCCGGCCGGCGCTCCGGGAAGAACTGGCGCTGGCGGTAGATCACTTTCCCCTCTGCCGGGAAGATTGTCGCGGGCTGTGCCCGCGCTGCGGGGCCGATTTGAATCGCGGGGCGTGCCAGTGCACCGCCCCCTCTGCCTAGACTCGAGGGCACCATGGCTGTACCGAAGAGAAAAATGTCGAAGCGCAGAAAGCGCCTGCGCCGGGGGCACCATTCCGGCGCCGGGATGGCTACCCAGGCTTGTCCGCGCTGCGGATCCGCCCGCCTGC
>JAYUAL010000452.1:0-3143 GCA_043741355.1 Gemmatimonadales bacterium
GTCCTTGGGAACCGGGTTCACCCAGTCGGCGGGATGGACGTTGGCGACGAGCCTGCGGTCGCTCTCATCGACACTCATTCGAGGGTTCCCTTGGTGGAAGCGGCGAGATCGCGGCGTGCCGCGCGGGTCACCACGGCCGTCACGGCGATGGTGGCCACGAGGCCCACGGCGAGCAGGGCATAGTAGGCCGGGCCCCTCGGCGGGGCAGCTCCGCCGGCGAGAGCCGCCACGTCACCCGCAACCTGCCCGTAGTAGACGTACAGCAGCGAGCCCGGCAGCATCCCGACCGAGGCGATAAAGAAATCGAGGAAGCTGACTTTGGTGACGCCGAGGGCATAGTTGAGCAAATTGAACGGGAACAGCGGCGAAAGCCGAGCAGGAGCACGATCCGCCGGCCCTCGCGCCCGAGGGCAGCATCGAGGGCCGCGAACCGAGGCGAGGAGACCAGGCGCCGCACCACCAGCCCTCGGGCGAGGTGGCGGGCCACCAGAAACGCGCTCGAAGCCCCCAGGGTTACCCCGATCATGACGTACAGGGTTCCGCGGAACAGGCCGAACATTGCCCCGGCGGCGAGCGTGAGCAGGCTGCCCGGAACGAAGCCGACCGTGGCGACCAGGTATACGGCAATGAACACCAGTGGGGCCCACGCGCCGAGACTCTGGACGTAGGTGGTCAGCTCCGGGACCAGGGCGCCGAGCCGGCGCCCCCCGAGGAGAAGGGCAACGACCACCGCTGCGGCGAGGAGGAGCCGAATGACCATCCTGCGGTGTGAGGCCGGGGCGTCAGCGCTGGGAGCATCCGAGCCGGTCATGGCGTCGTAATTCCGTTGAGGCGCCAGTCGTAGTTGGTGTATTTCAAGGCTAAATCGCCGCTCTCGAGGAGCTCGGCTTCCGCGGTCCTGCCGGCTCGGCGGAAATACGGAGCGACGAACCGCCCGATGGCCGCCGGACTCCCGCCGAAATCCCTGGCGTAGTCGCGAAAGTCGAAGATCTGAGTCAGATGGGCTGTGCGGGTGCGGAGGTCAATCCAGTTCTTGTCGGGGGACCGGACCGGGAAAACCATGGCCTGGTCATCGAGTTGGTGCTCCAGGTCGGCGCCCTGGTGTGCCTCGGAGCGCAGCCGCGGGCAGCCGATAGCGGCGCACACCAGGGCAAAGTGAAAACGGGGCTCTTGAAACTCCTTCCGGATGATGCCGTGTTCGATTTCATCGAGGGTGTACATCTTGCCACCGATAACCGCGAAGCGGAGGCCCCAGGGACCCCCCGCCCGAAGCCGAGCGATGCGCCGGATGGACTTCCGCTCGTGATTCCGGTTGATGAGATCAATCGTGAAGGCGTTGTAGGCGTTGATCTAGAACGCCAGCCGACCCGGGCCGGACATCCCGGAGGGATCCGCGCCGGCAAAGGAGGCCAGGTACGCGGCAAATTCGGGAGCGCGCGCGAACGCGTCGTAATTGACCTGCTGCTCTCGGACGTGGGCCGCCAGCAGGCGGTCGAAGGGGGCGTGGTCGAAGGCCGCCTGGGGCGGGGCAGCCACCATGAGACCGAATGAAAACATCGCATCGAGCATTGCGCGTCCTCCCACGGTTGCGATTCCGGGCGACATCGTACAGAATCTATTCACTCCGGTTGGGGTCCAGTGCACAGGGTACGCGTGGGCCGACTCGGCAGTTCCCGCCGGGAGAGGAGTTCTCCAGTCGTCCGGAGGCGGAACGTGCCGAGAGCGCATGAGTGAAGAGGTGAAGGACATCCGGGCCCAGGCCGAATTCCAGGCTTTGGCAATCTCGCACATCGACAGCGTGGCCCGGTTTGCCCGGTGGCTCACCAAAGACGATGTGGAGGCCGAAGACCTGGTCCAGGACACATATTTACGAGCGCTCCGGGCGTGGCAATCGTTCCGAGCCGAATCGGACTGCAAGGCCTGGCTCATCACAATCTGCCGCAACACCCACTACAGTCATCTGCGTCGCGAGGGGCGGGTCGAAGCAGTTGACGCTCCCGAGCTGGAAGCCCTCGCGGCGGTCAACACACACGAAAGGGCCCAGGCCGGCGGGCTGGACGGCGTGTTCGACCAGTTCGACCTCACCGATGCGGTGCGGCGGGAACTTCGGGAGCTGCCCGAGAGTTTTCGGGAAGCCGTCGTGCTGGTCGACCTGCAGGATATGGCCTACGACGAGGCCGCCAAGGTCCTCCAGGTCCCGATCGGAACCGTGCGTTCTCGCCTGTTCCGGGGACGCAGGCTTCTTCAGGAGGGGCTCCTCGTCCACGCCCGCGATGCGGGATACGCCGCTGCTCTTGCCAGCGTTCACAGTCACGGTGACGCCGGCATGATGCCCATGGGGGACTGCCATGCGGTCCTCAGCCAACTCTGGGACTATCTTGACGGAGAGTTGACCGCGGATCGCAGGGAGGAGATCGCCGCACACCTCCGGATGTGCGGGCGGTGCTTCCCGACATTCCAATTCGAAGAAGCGTTCCTTCGGGCCGTCAAGAGCGGGGGAGATGATCCGTCGCCGGCGGGAGGGTTGCGCGGGCGCGTCATGGCCGCTCTGAGAGCCCAGGGAATGCCCGATCACCCGCTTCAGGATCACTCCTAGACCGGGAAGGAGTACCCGCTAGCGCGGCGCCGGAGGCCGCCATCCCCCCTCAGGGTTGCCCCTCGATGGTCAGGGGGACGACCGTGGTGCCCCAGTGCAGGTGCAGGACCGCCAGGGAACCGTCTACGACCGGGAAGTAAAGGCCCAGCGTTTCCATATGGCTGCTCTGGCGGGGTGCGACCCGAATGCGCAATGCATCCTGGCCCGCGGGGTAGGGAATGTGGTACACATGGGCCGCCTTGCTCAGGATCACAATCCACGCCGTCGGGTCGGGAATGGCCCAGAGGCTGTATTCGCCGGCGGCGAGGGGCTTGCCGTTCACCCGGACGTTGGTACTGATCCTGATCCGGGTGGCCGAATCCGCACCGGGATCCCATTCCTTTCCCCACGGCACGATGCCGCCGAACAGCACTCGGCCGCGGGCCACCGGGCGGTTGTATTCGACGCTGATCTCGGTACCCCCGACCGACTGGGAGACGGTTGCGTGCTGGCTGGGCGGGCGCGCCTGCGCGAGCGCGGAATTCGCCACGCCGAGGAGCGCGAGCGC
>JAYUAL010000453.1:0-3138 GCA_043741355.1 Gemmatimonadales bacterium
CCTGTTGCACCGACTCGTACTGGTTCTGCAGCTTGTCGGTTTCCAGCTCGAAGAGGTCAGCGAGATCCTCGGCGCGCTGCTGCGCGCCCCCACCGCCCCCGCCGCCCTGCTGACCGAGCTGAACTTCTACTTCGCGATACGCGGCTTCGGCGCGCTGCACCAGCTGCAGCGCGCGCTGTTCCCGGGACAGTGCTCCCTGGGGGTCTCCCAGTCCGAGGCGCTCCTCCGCGGCCTGCATCTCCTTGCCGGCGGTATCGAGCGCGGCATGGATCAGCCTGAAGGTGGTGTCGGCGGCGAGCACGTTGCGCTCGACCAGCCGCCTCACCAGCTCAGCCACATCGGTCTTGAGCCGGCCCTGCGAAATCGCGAGCGTCGTGAGATTCTCGCGCCGCTCGCGCTCCGCGGTCCGGGCGCTGTCGCGGAGCCAGTTGAAGGTGCCGGCCACGATTTCGCGCTGTCGGGCCGAAAGCCCTTCAGGGGTCTGCCCGCCGCCGCCACCTCCTCCGGCTTCGGCCTGCTTGTAGTCGCGGCCGTACGGCCGCACCTCGAGGAAGTAGATGTCGCTCGAGGAAGAATTCCCGGCGCCGTCCCTCGCGGTGGCAAAGTACGAGACCAGATCTCCCGGCTTGAGTCCCAGCTCTTCGAGGAAGAGTGTATGGGCCGCCCGCAGCTCGGGGGTGGCGCGAGCGGCGGCCGAATCGGTCAGCGCGATGCGCTGCTCGGCGCCACCGTTCACCTGGTAGCGGAGCTCCACGCCTTCCACCCCGTAGTCGTCCGAAGCGCGCACTGCCACGGCGACTTCTTCCACCGAGGTGACCTTGGTGTCGCGGCCGGGTTGCTCGATCCGTATGGAAGGCCCGTGATCGTCCAGCGCCTCGATGACGTACTGAAGCGTGCCAGGTACCGGCGTGCCGTCGGCGGCCACGAGATCCACCCGGTAGAAGCCGTTCCGGGTGACGCGGAAGGAGCCCGTCAGGCGTCCCGCTGAATCGGCGCGGAGCGGCACGGTGGTCTTGTCGTCGAGGCGGATGGTGCCGCTCTTCACCGGCTTGGTGATGCTGGCGCGTACGGTGACCGTGGTTCCCCGAACCGCGGCCACGTCGCCGCCCTTCTCGATCCGCTCCGGTGGAAGCCCGGTGTAGGAGGGGAAGTGCAGCTCGAGCGAAAGACGCTCGACGGCCGGCAGGTCGACGACGGTGAGATAGAAGGCGCGGGACCGGATCCCTTCGGCCTCGACGTAATACTCGGTGGTGCGCGTCAGGTCGAAGAGCCGGCTGGTGAATTCCGCCGCCGCCGAGTCGCGAAGCATGGGAATTCGCACCCACTCGGTCGCGGTATCGGACTTGAGCACCAGCTCGGCGGAGAGCGCGGCAAATCCCCGGAGCACGGCCTTGAGTTCCACCGCCCCGCCCCTGGGCACCTGGGCGTCACCGGGGGAGACCGTCACCGCGAAGACCGGCGCGGCGGCCGCCTCGGACCAGGGAATGAAGAGCGCTCGTGCGGCGTCCTTGAGCACCGCGGGACCGACGATCAGCAGCAGCGCCGCCGCTGCGCCGACGCCGGCCAGGAGCGCCGCCGCGCGGCCCAGCCGGGAGCGTTCCAGCCCCGGGCCCGCTTCGATGCGGCGTACCTTGGCGAGCGCCTGATCCATTACCCGGGCCGACAGCGCCGGTGAGGGCCGCTCCTCCGGGGAAACCCGGAGCTCATGCACCGCGCTGAGCAGCGTCTGGTGGAGCTCCGGGGCGCGCTCCTCCACGTACAGCGCGAGCCGCGCATCGTCGGGACGGCGCAGCGCCGGCACCAGCAAATAGCGCAGCGCCGCCGCCGCGATGAGCAGGTACCCGAGCACCCGCATCGTCACCACCGTGGCGGAGCCCGCGCCGAACAGGGCCGACAGCGTGGCGCCGGCCAGCAGCGCCAACAGCCCGGCGATGGCCACCCGCACGGTTCCTTCCGCCACCACGCGCATGCGCCACCCCCGGCGCAGCCGGCGTACCGCCTGGGCCAGCTCGCGTTCGGCCTCGTTTCGATCGGCGTAGGGACTCATGACACGCTCCTTTCGCGCGGTGCCGGCAGCACGACGGACGCGGTGGCGCGCCACCCGCGATTGGCCACGATGGTCTCGACCACGAGCAGCAGCGCCGTCCCTGCGAGCAGGAGGCGCCAGAGCCGCTGGCGCCCTTCCCGCTCCGCAGGGGCCTCCGGTCCGGTGTGCTCGACCCGTGCCGAGTCGCTCCGACGCACACCGAGCAACAGTTCCCGGGGATCCGCCGCGGTCAGGTCGGATTCCGACGCGGGCGGGTTGGCGGCCAACACCAGAACGGGCTCCCCGGCGGCGCGGCCCTCATATACATCGTAGAACCCGGCGTCCGGAAGCGCCACAGCTCGTGCGCCGGAGTCGCCGGCTGGGCGAACCAGGGCTCCCCCGGGTGTCGCGACCACGGGGTCGGTGAGTCCCCGCGGGGTAAAGGCGGTCTCGCCGGTGGCGCGCCAAAGCGGAGGCGGCTCGTATCCCACCGCATGGAGCGAGAGTCGGCGGAGGAAAGGCAGAAACGCCGGCTGCAGCGGGAAGTCTCCCGACACGGCGTCGAGCGGGGCCGCGAGCAGCAGGACGCGTCCGGCCCCGGTGCGGCGCTCGATCAGGGCGGGATTGCCGTCGTCGAACCGCGCCAGGATCTCGGCGCCGGAGTCGGCGGTGATCCGGGCGTAGCGGAGGAAGCGGGCGGCCCCCAGGGCTGCCGCTCCCCCGTCCCGGAACGGTGTGAAAACCGGATGGTCCAGGGAAACCTCGCCGAAGGCGCCGCCGCGGTCGTTCATCCGTTCCACCGCGCCGCGGATCGTGCCGGGAAGCAGCGCCGAGCCAACGGGCCGGGCCGAGAGCCGCCGGCCCGCCCCGAGGATGAGGCCGCCCCCACCGCGGATCCAGCCGTCGAGCGCCACGCCGCCGGGCACCGGTACATCGAACAGCAGCACCACCGCCGCGCCGCGTAACGCGCGGGCATCGAGAGAACCGGTCCGCCGCCGTTCCACCGTGAGCGAAGGAGCCCGGCCGATGCCCAGCGCGCGCTCGAGAAAGAGGGTCTCCTCCGCCGGTGCGTCGCCGGGGACGACCAGCAGCACTCGCAGCGATTCTTCCGC
>JAYUAL010000454.1:0-3131 GCA_043741355.1 Gemmatimonadales bacterium
GCATCAGGTGCCGGTGGCGCGGAGCGTGACCCGGTAGGAATTGGCCGGCGTGGTGGTACCTGCCTGGGGGGCCGGCGTCACTGCCTTGAGTTCCAGCGTGATCTTGCCAAGACGGATGGCGCGTGGCTCGATCCCGGTGTTGAGCGCAACCGTGGTATCCCGCCCCGCCTCTCCCAACCGCAGCCGTACCTGGGCGTTTCCGGCCCAGACACACATGACCCCGGCCGGACAGCGCGAGTCTTCCGCCACCGTCTCGAACGTCACCGTTTGCCCGGTGCCGGCGATGATCGCCGTCTGGCCCGGCGTGAGCTCGAAGTCCCCCTCGAGGGGTACGGTACTGGAGGGGGCGGTACAGGACGCGAGGAGCATGGCGAGAACGGGATAGGTGCGCATGGTTTCCCTCTAGTAGCTGGAGCCGCCACCGCCGCCGCTCGACGAGCCAGACCCGCCGAAGCTGCTTCCGCCGCTGGAAGACCCGGACGAGAATCCGCTTCCGGAAGAGGAGGAGGTGGACGGCGGCGTCCGCTTGGGCAGCGAAACGTGCCTCGTATTGGAGGCCTTGCAGAACGTGCACGTCGTGGTGTCGGTCGCCTCGCCCCGGGCGGTGTAGCTGGGCTGCTTGGTAACCCGCCGGGTGACGATGGCGGTTCGGCGGTGACATTGGGGGCACGCCCTGTACTTGGTAAGGACTGCCGTGTACGGGAGCACGAGCGACTCACCGCACGAGCAGCTCCACACGTCGTAGTCCACGCTCTTCAGCCCCTCTTCCATTTGCTGGCCGGGATCCAGCGACTCGTCATCCATTTTCTCAGAGAGGCGCTGCATCTTCTTGCCGCATTTGGGACAGCGGCGCGGGCGATTGCGCCGCCACCAAAGTCCTACCGGAATAAGCGCGGCGAACAGAAAGCCACCGACCACCAGGTGCCACCAGCGGACGCCGGTCTGCGGCACCTCAACGACCGGTATCGGCTCACCCGGCCCCGGGGCCGGGCCCGAATCGGGCGGGGCGAGTCCTGCGTCGCCGTGCATTCGCTCGGCGATGCCCTCCACCCCCGCGGCGAGCGCCGCGCCGTAATCGCGGGTCTTCAAGAAGGGGATGATCCGCTCGGTGCAGATTCTCCCGCTCGCCGCGTCGGTCACGATCCCTTCCGCGCCGGTGCCGGTGGTGACCCAGCAGTGGCCCTGGTGGTCGGGCGCGAGCTCCTTGGGTACGATCAGCAGCAGCACGCCCAGATCCCGGCGCGCGGAGCCGATCGCTGCCACTCGACCAATCCTCCAGGTGCGATAGATGGCGAGGCCCACCTCGAAGGGTGGGAAGTCTCCGATCGAGGGAAGAATGGCGATGCCGATGTCGCCGTAGCCCGAATCCTGGAGCGCCCTGATTCGGGCATTGAGGGCGGACTTGGCGCCGGCCGGAAGCACGCCGGGCAGGTCGGCGATGAAGCCGTTCGGCGCGGGAGACGGCGGCACGAAACGGGTCACGCCCCCGGTCACGGACGGCACCCTGGGTTGCTGGGCGGCGAGCGAGCCCGCGCACAGCAACCCGCCGGTGACGAGCCGCATCGGCCCCACCCGAAACGCCATCAATCGAGCTCCACTCCGGCCCGGCGCAGGAATCGTTCGGCCAGCTGCTCCTGGCGCTCGTTGCCCGATTCGCGCGCGAGCTCGAGCAGCAGCCTTACCCACGGGACCAGTCTCGGCTCGCCGAATCGGTACCCGGTGGCCGCCTCGGCGGTGTCGGAATCGCCCTCGTTGGCCCCCTTGAGCAGGGCTCGCGCCGCGGCCTCGTCGTATCCGGGATCCTCCCTGGCGGGCAGGGGAAAATGGTGCCGGGGATCCGGAGCTCCACCCTCTTCGTTGACGAATGCACGGGACATGGCGCGATTCCGCTGGCGGTCTGCGAGAGGATGATCCCATGTCTGGGTTCCCACCGCAATACCCTGCGAGTCATGCTGGCACGCCTTCGCTCCGCCGCCGTTCTGGGCATCGACGCCTATCTGGTCGAGGTCGAAGTAGACCTGGCCAACGGGCTGCCCACCTTTGCCACGGTCGGTCTGCCGCAGGGCGCTGTCAAAGAAGGCCGGGAGCGGGTCACGGCGGCCCTGGTCAATGCCGGATTCGAGTTCCCGCTCAAGCGCATCACGGTCAATCTCGCCCCAGCTGACGTGCCCAAGGCGGGCTCGGCGTTCGATCTGCCGGTGTCCCTCGGCATTCTCGCCGCGAGCGAGCAGCTCCCCGCCTTGGCTCTCGACGGCACCGTGTCCTTCGGCGAGCTCGGCCTCGAGGGCGATTTGCGGCCGGTGCGGGGTGCGCTCTCGATGGCGCTGGCCGCCCGCCTCGGCGGCGCGCGGAGCCTCGTGGTGCCGCTCGCGAACGTGGCCGAGGCAGCGGTGGTAGATGGGCTGGCAGTCTTCGGTGCCGAGAGTCTCATCCAGGTCATTCAGCACCTCCGCGGCGACAGGCTTATTCCGCCCGCGCCCGCCGGTGCTCACCTCGCCCTCTCCGAATGCGTCACCGGCGGCGCCGACTTCGCGGATGTGCGCGGGCAGCTGGCCGCCAAGCGGGCGCTGGAGGTGGCGGCGGCCGGCGGGCACAATGTGCTGCTCATCGGCCCTCCCGGCGCGGGGAAGACCATGCTGGCGCGCCGGATCTCCACGATTCTTCCCGCTATGACGCTGGATGAGGCCCTCGAGGTCACCAAGATTCACAGCGTGGCCGGTCTCCTGCCGGGCGGAGCCGCGCTGATCACCGCCCGGCCGTTCCGGGCGCCGCATCACACCATCAGTGACGCGGGGCTGGTCGGTGGAGGCTCTTCGCCCCGTCCCGGCGAGGTGAGCCTGGCGCACGGCGGGGTGCTGTTCCTGGACGAATTGCCGGAGTTTCACCGGCACGTACTCGAGGTGCTGCGTCAGCCTCTGGAAGACGGCCAGGTTACTCTCTCGCGGGCGGCGGCGCGGCTCACTTTCCCGGCGCGGTTCACGCTGGTGGCCGCCATGAACCCGTGTCCCTGCGGCCACCTGGGAGATCCGGTGTACGAATGCCGCTGCGGGCCGGTCATGGTCGCGCGCTACCACGCCCGGATCTCCGGGCCGCTGCTGGACCGGATCGATATCCACCTCAGAGTGCCGGCG
>JAYUAL010000455.1:0-3130 GCA_043741355.1 Gemmatimonadales bacterium
TCCCGCAGGCCGCCAATTGTGGCGTAAATGTTTCATTCACACCAGGAGGAGTCATGTTGAAGCAACTCAGTTCGTTGGCCATGGTCGCGATTGCGGCCGTGGCGGTGTCGGCCTCGTCCGCCCAGGCCCAGCAGGGCGCGATGAAGATGGAAATGCCGAAGGGTACTATGAAAACGATCAGCGGGACCGTGATCGACGTCTCCTGCAAGTTCGGGCAGGGCCTCGCGGGCGCCGATCACAAGATGTGCGCCGGCATCTGCGCCGATCGAGGCATTCCGCTCGCCATTCTCACCGACGAGGGTAAGCTCTACCTGGCCATCTCGGCGGCGATGCCTGGAGATGCGCAAAACGCACGTCTCAAGCCGTTCGCCGAGCAGAGGGTGACGGTGACCGGCAAGGTATTCATGGCCGGCGGCGCCAACGCGATCGAGATCGACAAGATCGCGGCGAAGTAGCATGAGAGACGCTCCACGGGGGTCGGGTCCTCGCGCTGGGCAGGTGCGTATCCTGCTGCTCACGGTGATGGTGGTTGCGGCGGGAGCCTACGTTGTTGCTTCGACACCCGTCACCCGCGCGGTTACCAAACCCCCGCTGGTGCGTCCTTCGCTCTCCCCCGGTGGATCCGACCAGTCGCTGGCGGACCCATCCCCCCCGAACGAACCGACGCACCTGCTGTATTTTCAGGGCCGGCCAACCATCCCATCGGAGGGCGGATTCCGCAGCGTTGTCTCCGAGTCGGGGACGCTTCTGGTGGCAGACTCTTTGCTCAATCTCCGGCCCGTGGGTGTGGATCTCGGCGGACACGCCGCCCTGAGCGCCGCCCCCGACGGGGGGGGCGGGTGGTGGGTCAGCACCCTCGAGGGTGCGCTCCTCAGGACCGGCGGCAGGACGCTGCACCGGATCGAGTCGATTTCTCCATTTCCCTTCAGCGCGCTCTGGCCGGACCGGCGCACCGGGGGAGTCTTTGCCACGCGATCCACCGAGCGCTTCTCGTTTCTGCCCGAGTCGGGCGAGCCAGCCCTCGTGATGAGCCTTGACGCAGAGGGCAAGCCCCGCGGCCACCGCGGCAGTGGTCCGGTGCCGGCGCATCAGCTCTTGACCTCGCTCGCCAATTCGGGTCACGTGGTCGCGATGGGCGACACTCTGTTCTTCGCGCCGTTGAGCCGGCGCGGGGTCATCGCCCTGGGACCGAATGGAGACACGCTGTGGGTGGCGGAGGCCCGCGATACGCTCCCTGCCCCGGAACCGCGATTTGCGGTCAGGGGTGGCAGCGCCCAGATCGACTACCAGCCGACCAATCTCGGACTGACTGTGGGGCCGGACAGAAAGTTGTACCTGCTGCGTGCAGCGGACACGGCCCTGACTCGCGCCTGGCTCGACGTGCTCGATCCGGCCACCGGCAGGACCCTGACGGTCACACGCCTCGAGAGCCCCCGGGCCACCCTGGCGGTCAATGCGCTGGGGCGGATCTACCGCCTCGACGATTTCCGCTTGTTGGGCGCCATACCGGCCTCGGCCCGGGAACCGCTGGCCCCCTTCGACCTCCCTGCCCTCGGCGGCGGGCGGGTGACCCTCGGGAGCCAGGCGGGCAAAGTCGTGCTGGTGAATTTCTGGGCCTCCTGGTGTCTCCCTTGCCGCACCGAAATGCCGGCGCTTGATACACTGCAGCGGAACCTCGCCGGAGACGGCTTTGCCTTCTTCGCCCTGAACGAGGACGAGAACCGACGGAATGCCGAGCGGTTTCTCAATGATTTTCACTTCTCATTCCCGGTGCTGTTCGGGGAGGGCCGGCTCCGACAGCTCTACCACTATCCCGGGCTTCCCTACACGCTCCTGGTGGATCCGGCCGGCCGCGTCATTCGCCGGTGGATCGGGGAGCTGAGCCGCCGAGACCTCACGACCATCGGGCTGCTGGTCGAGGCGGAACGCGGCGCCCAGGGATCCCCGCGGGCTGCCGGGGCACCGCACCACCATCACGAATCCTCGTCTCCCACCACCCCCTGAGGCGCCTCATGAATGCCAGGACCCTGCTGTTGCTCGCCGTAGCCTTGAGTCTGGGATGTGGCGGATCCGACCCCTCGGGCCCGCCCGGGTCCCCGCCACCGCCGCCGCCACCGGTCCCAACCAACGCGGTCGACATCCGGGACAATTTCTTCTCACCCGAGGCCGCATCGGTCGGGGGCCAGACCACGGTCACGTGGACCTGGAAGGGCAACGACGCTCACAACGTCACCTTTCAGGATGGGCAAGGATCTTCGAGCACGAAGAGCTCCGGCACCCATCAGCGGACCTTTGCCGGGGGAGGGACGTTCCGATATCGGTGCACGATCCACTCCTCGAATTTCGACGTCGGAATGGTCGGTTCCGTGGTAGTGCAGTAGCGGCGCCCGGGATGGGGCAGGTCTCGGGTCGATCGGTGTCTCAGGTGACGGCGGCCCCCACTCGCTGGAGCGAAGTCATGGCGATTTTGAGCCCGCAGTACCTCCGAGTCAGGTGGGTGGGGGTCGTCGCCACCCTCTTCTCGATCCCCTCCATTGCTGCGCAGGCGCCCCCGACCGCCGGATCCTGGCGGACGGATTTCTCGAAACGGGCGGTGAATCTCGCCGAGATCGTACCGGGCGGCCCTCCAAAGGACGGCATTCCGCCGATCGACCGGCCTCGATTTGTCGGGACGTCGGAGGCGACGTGGCTCACTCCCCGGGAACCGGTACTTGTCGTGTCGTCGGGTTCACGGGTCAAGATCTACCCGCTTCAGATTCTGATCTGGCACGAGATCGTCAACGACGTGGTCGGCGCGTTGCCCGTGGCGGTGACCTACTGTCCCCTCTGCAATACCGCGCTGGTCTTCGACCGGCGAGTGGACGGTAATCTGCTCGATTTCGGTACCACCGGTCAGCTCCGCCACTCCGATCTTGTCATGTACGACCGGCAGTCGGAGAGTTGGTGGCAGCAGGCGACGGGGGAGGCGATCGTGGGGACGATGGTGGGCAGCCGACTCACCCAGGTGGATGCCCAGTTGGTGGCGTGGCGTGATGCGAAGGCAGCGCACCCGGAGGCGGTCGTGCTCTCGCGCGAGACCGGGTATCAGCGGCCCTATGGGCGAAATCCCTACCTCCGATACGACGGGGAG
>JAYUAL010000456.1:0-7332 GCA_043741355.1 Gemmatimonadales bacterium
GCGCCTGGGCGATCCAAGCCCGGCTCGACGCACTCCGGTGAGCGAGGTGGTGAGGATTCGCGCCATCGCCTCAGGGGGCGACGGGGTCGGTGCGCTGGCCGATGGGCGCACCGTCTTCGTGCCGAGAAGTGCTCCGGGCGATCTGCTGGAGCCCGCCGCCGTTACGCTGTCCAAACGCTTCGCCCGCGCCCGGGTGGGCCGCCTGCTCGAGGCCTCGCCGGACCGCACCACTCCACGCTGCCCGCACTACGAGCGGGACGATTGTGGCAGCTGCCAGATGCAGCATCTGACGGTCGCGGCCCAGCGCGCCGCGAAAAGCGGAATCGTCGCCGATGCGCTGACCCGGATCGGCGGCCTCGCCCCTCCGCAGGTCGCGGTCGAGCCCAGCGAACGAGAGTGGGAGTACCGTGCCAAGGTCTCGTTCACCGTGAAGGGCCGGAACATCGGGTATCACCGGATCGGCCGGCCCGATCTGGTATTCGACCTGGTGCACTGCCACATCGCCCGGCCGGAGCTCAGCCGGCTCTGGGACAGGCTACGCGCGCTTCGGCGGCTGCTTCCCCACCATGCCGAGCGGGTGACGCTCCGGGTCGATCGCGCCGGCGGGCTCCACGCCATCGTGCAGGTCGTAGGGGCGCGCGTCTGGGACGCGGCCCGCGAGCTCGGGCGCGCGCTGTCGGCGGCCGGCGCACCGGCGGTGCTCTGGTGGCAGCCGGAGGGAGGGGCCGCCCGCGTTGTGGCCGGCTCGGAGGCGTATCCTGCCGTGGTATTCGAGCAGGTCCACCCCGAGATGGGCGATCGGGTCCGCGCCGCCGCGGTCGCCGCGCTCGGGGACGTGGCCGGGCGGCACGTCTGGGATCTGTACGCCGGCATCGGCGAGACCACCCGGGCGCTGGCGGAGCGCGGCGCGACCGTGACCAGCGTGGAGGTGGACCGACGCGCGGTGGCTCTCGCCGACGCGAGAGGGCCGACCGAGGCCGTGCGCCGGATCGCGGGCCACGTGGAGGAGGAACTTCCCCGCCTCGATCCCGCTGACTCGGCAATCGTCAATCCACCCCGAGCCGGCTTGGGCGAACTGGTCACCGACCGTCTGTCCGTCCGTCCGCCCGCCCGCCTGGTGTACGTCAGTTGCGACCCCGCGACGCTCGCCCGCGATCTGGGCCGGCTCGAGCCGGTGTATCGGGTAACCGGGGTTCGCGCCTTCGACCTGTTTCCCCAGACGGCGCACGTCGAGACCCTGGTCGAGGCCTCCCGCCGATGAAATACCGTGTCACCGTGGGCGGTCGGACCTTCGAGGTCGAAGTAATGTCCGAGGCGGGCGCCCTCACCGTGGACGGCAAGCCCCATCTTGCCGAACTCCGGCCCGTTTCCGGCACCCCGCTCCGTATCCTCGACCTGGACGGGTCCACCTGGACCGGGTCGGTCGTAAACACCGGTCCCGGCGGCTGGCTGGTTCAGGACCGCGGAGAGCGCTACGAGGTGGAGGTGGTGGACGAGCGGTCCGCCCACATTCGGAGCCTGGCCGGGGCTGCCGCGACGACCGCAGGCCCCCGGGCCCTCAGAGCCCCCATGCCGGGGCTGGTGGTCCGGGTCATGGTCGAGCCGGGACAACCGGTGGAGGCCGGCGCCAGCCTGGTGGTCCTCGAGGCGATGAAGATGGAAAACGACCTCAAGGCGGCGGGCGGGGCGGTGATCGAGCAGGTCCTGGTGGCCGCAGGCCAGACGGTCGAAAAGGGCACCGTCCTGGTGACCTTCCTCCCTTGACCTAACCTGTTGCGCTGGGTTATGTTGCAAAGCTCTGGTAGAAACGCGGATTTAAGGAATAGTGAGCCGATGAAGACGTACACCGCTACGCCGGACGACATCCGGCACGATTGGCACGTCGTCGATGCCACGGGAATCCCCCTCGGCCGTCTCGCCAGTGCCGTCGCGCAGCTCATTCGCGGCAAACACAAGCCGACGTTCACGCCCCACATGGACGGCGGCGATTTCGTCATCGTGCTCAACGCCGGCAAGGTCAAACTCACCGGCAAGAAGCTCGAGCAGAAAAAATACTTCTCGCACTCGGGCTATATGGGTCATGAGAGCTTCACTCCGGTGAAGAGCCTTCTGGAGAAGGATCCCGAGCAGGTCATCGAAAGGGCGGTCTTCGGGATGCTGCCCAAGAATTCGCTCTCGAAGCAGCGTCTCCGGCTCAAGCTCAAGGTGTATGCCGGCGCCGAGCACCCGCACGAGGCCCAGCAGGCCAAGCCCTACGTCGTCAAGTTGAACGCAAAGGTGACCGCATGAGCGAGGATCAGTTCCGCTGGCATGCCGTGGGCCGCCGCAAGACGAGCGTGGCCCGGGTTTACCTGACGCCCGGCACCGGCAAGTGGGAAATCAACGGACGCACGCTGGGTGACTACTTCCCCCGTCCGTCGCTGGTGTCGCACATCCAGCAGCCGTTCTCCGCCACCGACACGCTGGGCGCGTTCGATGTGAAGGCGCACGTAGACGGCGGCGGGCAGTCGGGACAGGCCGGCGCCATGCGCATGGCCATTGCGCGCACGCTGGTGCTGGCCGATGCGCTGCACCGGCCCAAGCTGCGTACCGGCGGATTGCTCACCCGGGATCCCCGGGCCGTCGAGCGGAAGAAGCCGGGCCGGCCGGGCGCCCGGAAGCGGTTCCAGTTCAGCAAGAGATAGCAGACGGACAGTGAGGACGGTGAGGACAGACGGACGAACAACCCGTCCCCACTGTCCCCACCGACCTCACCGTCCGACCAAACACATCGCCGGACGCCGATCTGGGTGCCCCTCCGGGGTCAAATCGACGGATGAACGCGATGGAAGACACAACCCAACTTTCTTAGGAAGGACACCAGCAGTCGAATGGCTCAACCCCAGGTGCAGGACCTCCTCGAGGCAGGCGTACATTTCGGGCACCAGACCCGGCGCTGGAATCCGAAGATGCGCCGGTTCATCTTCGCCGAACGTTCCGGGATCTACATCATCGATCTCCAGAAGACTCTGGGCCAGATTCACAAGGCGCAGGAGCTCCTGAAAAACGTCGTCCTCAAGGGCGAAAACGTACTCTTCGTCTGCACCAAGAAGCAGCTCAAGGCGCTGGTGCAGAGCGACGCGCAGAGCGCCAACTGCATGTACGTCACCGAGCGGTGGCTCGGCGGCACGCTGACCAACTTCGCGACCATCAAGAAGCAGATCCGGCGGCTGCGCGATCTGGAGCAAGGTAGCACCGAGGGCGACTTCGACAACTACACCAAGAAGGAAAAGCTCCTGTTCGAGCGGGAGCGGGTGAAGCTGTCCCGGAACCTCGAGGGCCTGAAGAACATGAGCCGGCTGCCGGGCGCGCTGTTCATCGTGGACGCCAAGAAGGAAAAGATCGCGATCCAGGAAGCCAACAAGCTGGGCATTCCGGTCGTCGCGATCGTCGACACCAACGCCGACCCCGACGTCATCACGGTGCCGATTCCCGGCAACGACGACGCGATCCGCTCGGTGTCCCTGATTACCAAGGCGCTGTGTGACGTGATCAACGAGGCCCGCCAGCAGGTGCCGGTCCGCGAGGCGGCCGAGCACGATGACGCGGAGACCTACAGCACCGACGGGGGATCCGAGGGAGATCCCGAGGCCGACCGCCGCCGCCGGCGCACCGGCGCCCGGAAGCGGCGGCCCAAGCCCGAGGCCATCGCCGCGCGAATGAAGCACGAGGGTGATGCCGGCGAGCCGGCTCCGACCGGGGCGGGCGAGGCGAGCGCCTGAGTCGGGCCTGACCCCGACGCCTCCGCCGCGCCCTGCCCACACCGGCTGTGCGCGGCGGTTTACTATACACCACTGGATGGAAGCGAAATGAGCAAGGTGGCGATTTCCGCAAAAGACATCAGCGAGCTGCGCACTCGGACCAGTGCAGGCATATCGGATTGCAAGGCCGCGCTCGAAGAGGCCCAGGGCGACATGGACAAGGCGGTGGAGATTCTGCGCAAGAAGGGCATCGCCAAGGCCGAAACCCGCGGCGGCCGCACCGCCTCGCAGGGCCTCGTCGTCATCGCCTCGCACGTGGCGGGCGTCGACGTCGCCATGATCGAGCTCAACTGCGAGACCGATTTCGTGGCCCGGACCGAGGAGTTCATCCGCCTGGCCCGCGAGCTTGCCGTGGTCGCCGAGCGGCAGGCCCCGATCGGCGTCCATCCGGGCACCGTTCTCGATGCGGTGCCGTTCCGCGACAAGACGGTGGACGTGGTCATCAAGGAGATGTCCGGGACGACTGGAGAGGCGATGTCGCTCAAGCGCGTGGCCCGCTTCCAGCAGCCGAACGGAACCGTTCAGAGCTACCTCCATTTCAACGGCCAGGTGGGGGTGCTGGTGGACGTCGAGGGCCCCGCCCGCGACGAGCTCGGCGCACTGGCGCGAGATATCGCGCTGCACATCGCGTCCGCGGATCCGGTGGGCGTGAGCGAGGCCGACATCCCGGCCGACTCGCTCGCGCGGGAACGACGGATCGCCGAAGAACAGGTGGCGGCGGAGGGAAAGCCGGAGAACCTCCGGGCCAAGATCGTCGACGGCAAGCTTCGCAAGTTCGTCGCGACGAGCACTCTGCTCGGCCAGCCGTTCGTCAAGGACGAGTCCAAGACCGTGGCAGATCTGGCCCGAGACGCGTTCAAGACGCTGAGCGGCGCGGTGACGGTCAGGCGCTTTGCCCGGTTCAAGGTCGGACAGGACTGATGGCCCTGGCCTACCGGCGCGCCCTGCTCAAAATCTCCGGCGAGGCGCTCGCCGGGAGCAAGGGTGTGGGCTTCGACTACGGCGTCGTGGATGCCCTGGCACAGCAAATCAAGGACGTGCACGCCCAGGGCATCCAGCTCGGCCTCGTGGTGGGGGGTGGCAACATCGTGCGCGGCACCACCGCCAGCGCCCAGGGGATGGACCGGGTATCCGCCGACTACATGGGGATGCTCGGGACCGTCATCAACGCGCTGGCGCTGCAAGACGTGCTGGAGCGCATCGGAGTGCAGACCCGGGTACTCACCGCCATCCGGATGGAGTCGCTGGCCGAGCCGTACATCCGCCGCCGGGCGGTGCGGCACTTGGAAAAGGGCCGGCTGGTGATCTTTGCCGGCGGCACCGGCAATCCGTTTTTCTCGACTGATACCGCGGCGGTGCTCCGGGCGCTGGAAATCGAGGCCGAGGTGATCCTCAAAGCCACCGGGGTGGACGGCATCTACACCGGAGATCCGAAGCAGGACAAGGACGCCAAGTTCCTCCCCGAGCTTTCGTTTCAGGAGGCGCTGGTCAACGGCTACGCGGTCATGGATGCCAATGCCTTCGGTTTGTGCAAGGAGAACAACCTGCCAATCGTGGTTTTCAACATCAATCAGCCTGGGGCCATCGGGCGGGTGCTCAGTGGAGACCGGGTGGGGACGATCGTTCGATGAGCGCTGCCACCAGCATTCCCGACGCCGTCAAGCAGTCCCGCGAGCAGATGCACAAGGCGGTGGAAAACACCAAGCGGGAGTTCAGCGGGCTCCGGGGCAATAAGGCCACTACCTCGTTGCTGGATACCATCCGGGTGGACGCCTACGGCAGTCATGTGCCGCTCAACCAGGTAGGCATGGTGTCGGCGCCCGAACCGCGGCTCTTCACCATCCAGCCTTTCGACAAGGGCCTGACCCAGGCCATCGAAAAGGCCATCCGCGAATCCGACCTCGGGCTCAACCCCGTAACGCAGGGCAATCTCATCCGGATTCCGCTGCCGCCGCTCTCCGAAGAGCGCCGCAAGGACCTGGTGAAGATCGTGCATAAGCTGGCGGAAGAAGGTCGGGTGGGCGTGCGGCACGCGCGCACCGACGCCATGCAGAAAATCAAGAAGGTCGAGCATGTGTCCGACGACGAGAAGACCCGTGCCGAGAAGGACATCCAGAAGGCCCACGACGAGCACATCAAGCAGATCGACGTGCTGATCCACGCCAAAGAAGCGGAGATCATGGAGGTGTGACCAGCTCCGCGGAAGAGCTGCTCGGCCGGATCAAGGTCAACGGCGACGTGCCACAGCACGTCGCCGTGATCATGGATGGCAACGGGCGGTGGGCCAAGAAGAAGAACCTGCCGCGCTCGGCGGGACATCAGGCCGGGATGTCCGGGGTGCGGGAATGCGTAGAAGGGTGCCTGCAGGCGGGCGTCGAAGTGCTCACGCTCTTTGCCTTCAGCCAGGAAAACTGGCACCGCCCGCCGGAAGAAATCGAAGCCCTCATGACTCTCCTCCAGGAGTACGTCTCCAAGGAAGGGTCCGAGCTCCGGGAACGGGGCGCGGCTGTCCGCATGCTGGGAAACCTGGAGCGCCTGACCCCGGCTGCTCGTGCCGCGGTCCAAACCATCGAATCCCAGACGTCGGGCGGCACCGCCCTCGCGCTCAACATCTGCCTGTCGTATGGGTCCCGCGCCGAGATCACCCGCGCCGCTCGGCTGCTCGCCGAGGAGGTGCAGGCGGGCCGTATGACGCCGGCGGAGGTAGACGAGGCCGCGATGGCGCGGCGGCTGTACACCGCAGAGTGGCCCGATCCCGACCTGCTGATCCGCACGTCCGGCGAGCACCGCCTCTCCAACTTCCTGCTCTGGCAGGTGGCCTACGCGGAGTTTCACGTGACCTCCGTGCTCTGGCCGGACTTCACCCGCCGCCATCTGTTCGAAGCCATCCTCGATTTTCAGCGCCGCGACCGCCGGTTCGGGCGGCTGCCGGCGTCGTCGTGAATAACCTCGCCAAGCGGGTCCTGGTAGCCGTCGTCGCCATCCCGCTCGCGCTGGGCATTGTATGGTACGGCGGGCTGGCCCTGGCCATCCTGGTGTCGATCGCGGCGGTGCTGGGCACCAGGGAGCTGTTCGACCTGGCCGAAAAGACCGGGGTGCGCCCGCTGCGGGGACTGGGGATGACGCTCGCCGGACTGGCGCCCCTTGCCACCTGGCTGATTGCCGCGGTCCCGACCGAATCCGGTGGTGCGACTTCGGGCGGGCAGCCACTGGCGGGCGTTTTCGAGGTGTTGAGCATGTTCCCCGCCTGGCTGCTCTCGCAGTGGCCGCTCGCCGCCGCCCTGATTCCGATTCTCGTGCTGACCGGGGTGCTCTGGAAGCGCTCGCCGGCGGATCGCCCGCTTGCCGTGGCGGCCGCGACCATGTTCGGCCCGATCTATTGCGGTGTGCTGCCCTCGACGCTGCTCGTCATCCGCTATGCCGCGGGTCCGGGCGAGTCGTGGCCCGCTACCTGGCTGGTGTTCTTCCCCCTGGCTGTCACCTGGCTCTGTGACAGCTTTGCCATGTGGGGCGGGATGCTGATCGGGGGGCC
>JAYUAL010000457.1:0-7318 GCA_043741355.1 Gemmatimonadales bacterium
CGATGACTTCGTGCACGGCGTGGCCGGCGAATACGAAGCGATCCGCCGCGCCCGTGCCGAGCGGGCCGCCGGTGATCGCCTCGGTACCATCGCGGAGGCGAGGGAAGCGCGGTTCGTTCCCAATGGTGCGGCGCCGCTCCCGCCCCGCCCCAGCTTCCTCGGTACCCGGGTATTCCAGGACTATCCGCTCGATGAGCTGGTCTCCGCCATCGACTGGACGCCCTTCTTCCAGACCTGGGAATTGCCGGGCCACTACCCGGCCATTCTCACCGACCCGGCCACCGCAAAGGCCGCGGGCCCGCTCTTCGAAGACGCCCGGCGAATGCTGGTCCGGATCGTGAGCGAACGCCTGCTCACCGCCAAGGCGGTGGTGGGCTTCTGGCCCGCCAACGCCATCACCGACGACATCGAGCTCTACGTCGACGAGGCCCGCAGCGAGCGGCGCGCGGTGATTCACTCGATCCGCCAGCAGATGGCCAAGGCGGCGGGCCGCTCCAACTACGCGCTGGCCGACTTCGTAGCGCCGCGTGACTCGGGCGTGCCGGACTACGTGGGAGCCTTCGCCGTCACCACCGGACACGGACTCGATGTCCTGGTCAACGAGTTCGAGCGCGGTAACGACGACTACAGCGCGATTCTCGCCAAGGCGCTGGCCGACCGGCTGGCGGAGGCGTTCGCCGAGCGGATGCACCAGAGGGTGCGCCGGGAGCTCTGGGGCTACGCGCCGGACGAGGCGCTCGCAAACGAGCAGCTCATCAAGGAGGAGTACCAGGGCATCCGGCCCGCCCCGGGCTACCCCGCCTGCCCCGATCACACCGAAAAGGGCATCCTCTTCGAATTGCTCGATGCCGAAGCGCAAATCGGAATCCGTCTGACCGAGAGCTTCGCGATGACGCCCACCGCGGCGGTGAGCGGCTGGTACTTCTGGCATCCCGAGGCGCGTTACTTCGGGGTGGGTAAAATCGGGCGGGATCAGGTCGAGGACTACGCCCGCCGTAAGGGCATGTCGCTCGGCGAGGCGGAGCGCTGGCTGGCTCCGAATCTTGGCTACGAGAGGGGCACCCGGTAACCCGATGCCGACGCTGCGCGAGCTGCTGAATGACGGTCGCACCCATGTGTTCGACGGAGCGATGGGCACCATGCTGTACGATCGCGGGGTGTTTCTGAACGTCTGCTACGACGAGCTAAATCTCCGCCAGCCCGCCCTGATCAGCGAGATTCACCGCGCCTACGTGAAGGCGGGCGCCGAGGTCCTGGAGACCAATACCTTCGGAGCTACTCCTCGCAAGCTGGCGCAGTACGGTCTCGCGGACGATACCGAGCGGATCAACCGCGCGGCCGCCGAGCTGGCCCGCAACGCCTCCGGCGGCCGCGCTGCGGTGGTCGGCGCCCTCGGGCCGCTGGGCGTGCGGATCGAACCGTTCGGTGAGACCTCGGTGGCGGAAGCGGGCGCCGATTTCAGCCGCCAGGTGCAGGGGCTGCTCGAAGGTGGGGTGGACGGATTCATCCTGGAGACCTTCAGCGATGTGGACGAGCTCCGGGCCGCGTTCGAGGCGGTACGCCGCCTGACCGATCTGCCGGTGATCGCCCAGATGACCATCGGCACCGACGGGCGGACCCACTATGGCACCGAGCCCTCGGTCTTCGGGCCGCTGCTCGAGGCCATGGGCGCGGACGTGATCGGGGTCAACTGCTCGGTCGGGCCCCAGGGGATTCTCGAAGCGGTCGAGCGTCTGGCCCCGACCGTGACCCATCCGATTTCGGCGCAACCCAACGCCGGCCTGCCTCGCGATGTCGGCGACCGGAAGATCTACATGGCGTCGCCGGAGTACATGGGAAACTACGCCAAGCGCATCGTGGAAGCCGGCGCGCGATTCGTCGGCGGGTGTTGCGGCACCACCCCCGAGCACATCCGCGCCATTGCGGGATTCGTGCACTCGGTGGCGCCTCGCCACGTGAGCGCAATCGTCACGCCCGAGCAGGCAGCCGCGGGCGTCGACCCCATCCCGCTGGCGAAGCGCTCGCACTACGGGGCCAAGCTCGCGGCGGGCCAGTTCATCACCACGGTGGAGATCGTGCCGCCCAAGGGGGTGGACCCGACGCCGATGTTCGAGCAGTGCCGGGTCCTCAAGGCCGCCGGTGTCGACGCGGTGAACGTCCCCGACGGCCCCCGGGCCCAGAGCCGGATGGGGGCGCTGCTCAGCGGGCTCATGATCGAGCGCGAAGTGGGGCTCGAGACGGTGGTGCACTACTGCTGCCGCGACCGGAATCTCCTGGGAATGCTCTCCGACCTGCTCGGCGCGGCTGCCGCGGGGCTCCGCAACCTGCTGCTGGTCACCGGCGATCCGCCCAAGATGGGTCCCTACCCCGACGCGACCGCGGTGTTCGATATCGACGCGATCGGGCTGACCAACCTCGTGGCGAGGCTCAACCGAGGGCTCGACCCGGGCCACAATTCCCTGGGCACACCCACCCGATTCGTGATCGGTGTCGGGGTGAATCCGGCCGCGCCCGACCTGGACCGCGAGCTGCGACGGCTGCACTGGAAGGTGGAGGCCGGCGCCGAGTTCGCGATTACGCAGCCGGTCTTCGATCTGGCTCAGCTCGACCGCTTCCTCAAATCAATCGAGTCGTTCCATCTCCCGATTATCGGAGGCATCTGGCCGCTGGTGTCGCTGCGCAACGCGGAATTCCTGGCCAACGAAGTGCCGGGAGTGACCGTGCCTGATGAGATTCTCACTCGGATGCGCCGGGCCAGCGAGCGCGGCCGGGAGGAGGCGCTGGCCCAGGGCGTGGCCATTGCGCGAGAGATGCTCGGCGCGGCCCGGGACCGGCTGCAGGGTGCCCAGGTGTCGGCGCCTCTGGGCCGGGTGCCGGTCGCTCTGGAGGTGCTCCGGTAGTCAGCGCACCCATCAAGCCACCCTCCAGACGATACCCGGCACCAATGTTGATGGAGAATGATCATCCCGGGTATCTTCGGGTTCGATCGCTCATCACCGAGAGGTTCCGATGTCGCAGACCCTGACCGCTTCCCCCGCACTGACCATCCTGAGCGAAGAGGAAGAGCTCTTCCGCCGGACGGTGCGCGAATTCGCGGAAGGTGAAGTGGCACCGCACGTCAAGGAGATGGATGAAGCGGGCAAGTTCCGGCCCGACCTCATCAAGCAATTCTTCGAGCTGGGCCTGATGGGAGTCGAAGTGCCGGAGGTGTGGGGCGGTTCGGGAGCGACGATTTTCCTGGCCATGCTGGCCATCGAGGAACTGGCCCGGGTCGATGCGTCGGCGGCCATCTACGTCGACGTGCACAACACCCTGGTGAACAACTGCCTGCTGCGCTGGGGCAGCGAGGAGCAGAAGGCGCGCCTCTTTCCCCGCATGACCACCGGTCTCCTGGGCGCCTTTGCCCTCTCGGAGCCGAACTCCGGCAGCGACGCCTTCGGCCTGCAGACCAGGGCCGAAAGGACCGGCGACCACTGGGAGCTCACTGGTCGGAAGTTCTGGATCACCAACGGGGCGGAGGCGGGGATCTTTATCATCTTCGCGAACACCGACTTCTCGAAGGGCTACAAGGGCATCACGGCGTTCCTGGTGGAGCGGGATTTCAAAGGGTTCTCGATCGGCAAAAAGGAAGACAAGCTCGGCATCCGGGCCTCGAGCACCTGCGAGCTGATCCTCGACGGCTGCGTGGTACCCGAGGCGAATGTGCTGGGTCCCGTCGGCCTCGGGTACAAAATCTCGATCGAAACGCTGAACGAGGGCCGCATCGGCATCGGTGCTCAGATGGTGGGCATTTCACAGGGCGCGCTCGAGGCCGCGCTGGCCTACGTAAAAGAACGCAAGCAATTCGGCAAGGCGATCGCGGAATTCCAGGCGGTGCAGTTCCAGCTGGCGCAGATGCGCACCGATCTCGAGGCCGCGCGGCTCATGGTGTACAACGCCGCGCGGCTCAAGGATAGCGGCAAACCGTTTACCGCCGAGGCCGCCATGGCCAAACTGTTCAGCTCCCAGGTAGCCGACCGGATTACGTCGAATTCCCTCGAGCTGTTCGGCGGGTATGGCTACTCGAAGGAGTATCCCGCAGAGAAATACTACCGTGATGCCAAGATTGGCACGATTTATGAGGGGACTAGCAATATGCAACTGATGACCATCGCCAAGTCGATGATCAAACCCTAATCGCTTCAGGCGGGACGGTGTCCCAACCGGCCCGCACCGAAAGATGGCTCCTGATGGGTCTGGCCCGTTTTCGCTTTGCCATGCAAGTCGTCATCGCTGCCGCGTGCCTGCCCGCAGGAGTACGGGCTCAGCCGGTTACGGCCGCGCCCTCGCGAGAACTCACCGAGCAGCTCAACGCCTGGTTTTCGCGCGCATCCCGCGCCGCACCCGGCGAATGGGGCATCGCCGTGGCCGGTCAGGATGGGCAGTTGATCTGGGGAATTCAGCCCACCCGGCCAATGATTCCGGCCTCGACCGTGAAACTATTTACCACCGGCTATGCCCGCAGCGTCCTGGGCAGCGATGCCCGGAAGCGCACCAGGGTGCTGGGCCTGGGTCACGTGGACGCTGCATCGGGCACCTGGATGGGCACCTGGGCCCTCGAGCTCAATGGCGATCCCACGCTGGAGCGCTCGGCCCACGGCGGCCCCAGCCTCGGGGATCTCGCCCTCAAGCTGCGCGATGCGGGCGTTCGGCACCTGGTCGGCCCGCTCGTCGTGGTCACTGCTTCGGGGTCAGCAGGCGCTTCATATCCTGCCGCCTGGAGCCCACGCCATCGAGGCCGGATCTTCGCTCCGCTGATCGGCCAGCTCACGCTCAATGAAAACGTCTTGAGCTTCGTGATCGCCCCAGCGGCACGGGTGGGCCAAAAGGCGGTTCTGGTGGGCGAGTCGCCCGCCGGCGTCGGTGAACTGGTGGCCATCACCGCCAAGACGTCCAGCGGAAGGCGCACCAGACTTCGCTACTCACTCGTGGCGGGCGGGCGTTACGTGGTATCGGGCGTCATCGGCATCCGGGCCCGTCCCCGTCGCTTCGCTACGCCGGTCGCGGATCCCCGGATCATGCTCGAGGCGAGCTGGGCCCGGGCGCTTCGTCAGGCGGGCATCGACTGGCAGCGGGCCAGCGGAATGGCGGCGGCAGCTTCGGCCGCCAGGCCAACCACCCTGGCCGAGGTCTCGTCCGAGCCCTTCGATTCGATCGCGAGCGAAGTGAACCGGCGCAGCCTCAACATCGGCGCCGAGCTGCTGCTGCGCTGGGCGGGAGGCGAAGATCATCCCGCCGACCGGCTGACCTCCCACGTCCAGGAGGTCACCGGCGACTTTACCAGCGTGCACCTGGTCGACGGCAGCGGGCTCTCGCACGACGACCGTGCCTCGGCGATGGCGTTCGTTTCCTATCTCGCCCGTTTCCCCTCCTCACCAGGGGGCCGTGGATTTCCCCAGCTCCTTCCTGCCAACGGCACCGGTACGCTCCGGAAGCTGGCCAAGGGCCTGCCCGGCCCCGGGGTGGTCCGCGCCAAGACCGGCACCCTGGGCGATGTGGCCACACTCTCCGGCTACCTGGGACGCAGCGAGGGCGTGCTCCTGGTCTCGCTCATGTACAACGGCCCCCGGGTCTGGGCGGCGCGGCAGGAGCAATGGAAGCTTTTGCGCCTGCTCGGCGCGGAGGGTGTGATCCTTCCGATCGACAGCATGGACGCGAGCGGTCAGCTCGGCGGCGACAACCGGGAGCCGCCCGGTACCGCTCCCTAGTGCCCCCCGCTCCACGATCCCCTTCCTCCGCGGCGCGAGTGGTCTACGCCGGCATCATGGCCAGCACGATCATCGTCACCCTGGGCGCCTTCGTCGTCAGTAAGAGTCTGGGCTCGATGACATATGCGGTGGCGGCCTTCGACTCGGTGGTTTTTGTTGTCGGGCTGGGCGTTCTGATCGCCGGGCTCCGGCAACGGCGTCGACTCGATGGGCAGCGGCGTGCGGGAGCCAATGAACAATGGTGGGTCGAGAATGCCGCGCGGACGCTGGTGCTATGGGGACTTCTGGAGCTCGGCGCGCTTATCGGCGCCGGGCTGCTTTTCGCGACCGGTCATCTCCCCGTCTACGCAGTCCTGGCGGGGGTGGCTCTCGCCGGCCTGGCACTCTCTTCGCCGGGCCGGCTAGCGGGGGAGTGACGCCGACCCACTTCAGAACTGGGCGGCCTCGGTGGATTCCTTGAGGGCCATCGTCGACGCCATCCCCCCCGTAACGGCCTGCATCACCTCGTCGAAATATCCGGTTCCCACTTCCCGCTGGTGCTTGGTCGCCGTGTATCCGGCGCTCTCCGAGGCAAACTCCGCCTCCTGCAGCTCCGCGTAGGCGGACATTCCCCGGGAACGATAGCCGCGGGCCAGCTCGAACATCCCGTGGTTCAGCGCGTGGAAACCTGCCAGCGTGACGAACTGGAATTTGTAACCCATCGCCGCCAGCTCGCGCTGGAAACTCGCGATGGTAGGGTCGTCAAGATGCTTCTTCCAGTTGAAAGAGGGTGAACAGTTATAGGCCAGCAGCTTCCCGGGGAATTCGGCGTGGACCCCTTCGGCAAAGCGGCGAGCTTCCTCCAGGTCGGGCCGGGAAGTCTCGCACCAGAGCAGATCGGCGAACGGCGCATAGGCGAGGGCGCGCGCGATGGCGCAGTCGAGCCCGCCGGTAATGCGGAAGAAGCCCTCCGGGGTCCGTTCGCCGGTGAGGAATTCCTGATCGCGCGGGTCCACATCGCTGGTCAGCAGGCGGGCGCTGTCGGCGTCGGTTCGAGCGACGAGCAGCGTGGGGACATCGAGCACGTCGGCCGCGAGCCGGGCGGCGATCAGCGTCCGGATGAACTGGCTGGTGGGAAGCAGCACCTTGCCGCCCAGGTGGCCGCACTTTTTTTCGGAGGAGAGCTGGTCCTCGTAGTGCACCCCCGAGGCTCCGGCCTCGATCATGCCCTTCATGAGCTCGAAGGCGTTGAGCGGCCCGCCGAAGCCCGCCTCCGCATCCGCCATGATCGGCGCCAGCCAGTAGTGGTGGCCCCCCTTCCCCTCCGCATTCTCGATCTCGTCGGCCCGAAGCAGGGCCTGGTTGAGCCGACGCACCACCGCCGGAACGCTGTTGGCGGGATAGAGGCTCTGATCGGGGTAGGTCTGACCCGCCAGGTTGGCATCCGCGGCCACCTGCCAACCACTCAGATAAATCGCCTTGAGTCCCGCGCGCACCTGCTGCACCGCCTGGCCGCCGGTGAGGGCGCCGAGTGCTGCCACGTAGTCCTCAGTGTGGAGCAGATCCCACAGCCGCTGGGCGCCCACCTCCGC
>JAYUAL010000458.1:0-7304 GCA_043741355.1 Gemmatimonadales bacterium
AGGGGGGAGACGCTCGACGGAACTGGAAGTGCACGCATTACATAGATTTAACTTCGGTCACCAGGCGTGCCAGCGAAGCCTTGGCGTCACCAAACAGCATGAACGTCTTGGGCTCATAGAACAACTCGTTCTCGATGCCGGCGAACCCGGCCCCCTTCCCTCGCTTGAGCACCATCACCGAGCGCGCCTTGTCGACGTCCAGGATCGGCATCCCGTAGATCGGGCTTCCGGGGTCGGTCCGGGCTGCGGGGTTCACGACGTCGTTGGCTCCGATCACCAAAGCCACGTCGGTGCGGGGGAACTCTCCGTTCACCTCTTCCATGTCGAACAGGCGGTCATAGGGGACGTTCGCCTCGGCGAGAAGCACGTTCATGTGGCCCGGCATCCGGCCCGCTACCGGGTGAATCGCATACTTGATCTCCACTCCCCGCTTTTCGAGCAGGTCGGTGAGCTCGCGAAGAGCGTGCTGGGCCTGGGCCACCGCCAGTCCATAGCCCGGTACCACCACCACCAGCCGGGCGTAGCCCAGCCGCACCGCGGCATCCTCGGGGGTAATCGCGCGCATCTCGCGGCCATCGGCGAGCTGCCCTGCGGCGGCCGCAGCAGGCGCGCCGAACGCCCCGAAGAGGACGTTGGTGAAGGAGCGGTTCATCGCCTTGCACATCAGAATCGAGAGCAGGAACCCCGACGCGCCGTCCAGTGCCCCGACGATGATCAGGAGGTTGTTGTCGAGGGCAAACCCCATCGCCGACGCCGAGAGCCCGGCGTAGGCGTTGAGCAGCGAGATCACCACCGGCATGTCGGCTCCGCCTATCGGCAGCACCATCAGCACGCCCAGTCCGGCGGCGATCGCCAGCATGACCCAAAAGGCGGTGGACTGCTCCGGATGGAGCACCAGCACGACCAGCAGCCCCAGCGCCCCGGCCAGCAGGAGGAGGTTCAGCACGTTCTGCAGCGGCCAGGTGACCGGGCGGCCCGGCAGGATCTCCTGGAGCTTCCCGAAGGCCATGACACTGCCGGTAACGGTGAGGGCCCCCAGGAGCACTTCGAATCCCAGTGCGGCCATCGTCCCGGGCGGGAGTGTCCCGGCAGCGGAAAGGAGCATGTATTCGTTGACGCCCACGAGGGTGGCCGCAACCGCCCCCGCCGCGTGCGACAGGGCCACCCACTGCGGTACCGCGGTCATCGGGACCGAGATGAAAAGTGGCCGACCGATCACCACGCCGATGACCGTGCCTGCCAGGAGCCCCCAGAAGACCCAGGAGTAGCTTACGATCTCGGCGTGGATCAGGGTGCCCACAATGGCGAGCAGCATGCCCACAGCGGCATAGCCCATCCCGGCCCGCGCCTTCTCGGGACTGCTCAATCCCCGGAGCCCGACAATGAAGCAGACCGAGCTGGCCAGGTAGGTGCCCTGGATGATCAACTCGCGAAACGGAAGGCTCCCGGTCACTGGGGCTTCCGGTCGTCGCGCTTGAACATCTTGAGCATGCGGTCGGTGATGAGGAACCCGCCCACCACGTTTACCGTGGCGCAGATCACGGCCACGAAGCCCATGCCGGTGCTGAGGGTGCCGTGATTGCTGCCCGCGGCCACCAGCGATCCCACCAGCGAGATGCCGGTGAGGGCATTGGCGGCCGACATCAGCGGAGTATGCAGTAGTGGCGGAACCCGGCTGATCACCTGGTAGCCGACGAAGCCGGCCAGGACGAACACGTAGAGCTGAATTACCGTGGTCAGGGACATCCTCGCTCCGGCCGCTGGGGTTAGTGCGCCGCGGGGGCGCCGCCTCGCGCCACCGTCATCGGACCTGTGATGGGGTCATCGGGCGCCAGGCTGGGCCGCCCATCCTTGATCAGATACTCGAGCAAATTCTGGAGGTTCCGGCTGTACATAAGACTGGCGTGCTGGGGAATCGTGGCGGGAAGGTTCGCCGGACCCAGGATCGTCACCCGATTGGCGACTACCACCTGATCCAGCTTGGAGAGCGCGCAGTTGCCCCCGCTGTCGACCGCGAGGTCCACGATGACCGAGCCGGGCTTCATCGTCGCAACCATCGGTACGGTGATCAGCCGGGGCGCCGGCTTGCCGGGGACCTGGGCGGTGGTGATGACCAGGTCCATCTCCGGAAGGTGCTTCCCGATCGCGGCGAGCACGTTGCGTTGCTGCTCGTCGCCCAGCTGCCTGGCATAACCTCCCGCGCCCTCGGCGGCGGGCGTTGCCGCGGCGGCCTCGACGAAGGTCGCGCCGAGGCTCTGGACCTCCTCCCGCACCGCGGGCCGCACGTCGAATGCCGATACCACGGCGCCGAGTCGGCGCGCCGACGCGATGGCCTGCAGTCCCGCCACGCCTGCGCCCACCACGAATACCTTGGCCGGGGGAATTGTGCCCGCCGCGGTCGTGAGCATGGGAAGCATGCGGGAGAGCCGGGCCGCTCCGAGGAGAACTGCGGCGTAGCCGGCCACGGTGGCCTGGGAGGAGAGGACATCCATCGCCTGGGCTCGCGTCGTCCGCGGCACCAGCTCCATCGCGAGCAGGGTGAGGCGCCGCGGGGCAGCGGCAGCCAGGTAGTCGGCGGCCGAAGCGGGCTGCAGGAGACCGATCACCAGCGCGCCCTCGGGAAGCGCCTGCAGCGCTTCACCGGGCGGCCGCTGCACCGCGACCAGGATCTCCGCGCCGCCGAGCACCGCCGACGGCTCGGGCAGAACCGTGCCCCCGGCGGCCGCGTAGTCCGCGTCGGGAAAGAAGCTGCCTTCACCCGCGCCCGACTGGACCAGCAGCTCGTGGCCGGCCTTGACCAGGCGCTGAACGGCGAGCGGGACCAGGGCCACACGATGCTCGTGCGGGGCGGATTCCCGGAGGACGGCGATGCGCATTGAGGCAGGGATCAGGGGTCAGGATTCAGGGGTCAGGGTTCCGTTCCCTGTCCCGGCGACCGACGAAAGTATACAATCCTGCGATGCCCGCACAGGTCCACGTGTTCGCTCCCGGATCCGTAGGCAACGTCGGACCGGGCCTGGATGTTCTCGGCCTGGCGGTCGGGGGCGCCGGAGACGAGGTCATCGCAGAGCGGCACGGCCGCGGTGGCGTGATCATCACCGATCCCGGGCATCCTGCGCTGCCCACCGACGCCGGCGCGCATTCCAGCGGAATCGCCGCGGGCGAGGTGCTTCGCAGGGCCGGGGCCGACTTCGGCGTGCGCCTCCGGGTACGGAAGGGGCTGCCCATGGCGGGAGGACAGGGCGGCAGCGCGGCGTCCGCGGTGGCGGGGGCGCTCGCGGCCAACCTGCTGCTCGACCGGCCGCTTCCCGACCAAGCGCTGATCCTGGCGGCCCTCGAGGCCGAGGCGGTGGTCGCGGGTCGCCACGCCGACAATATCGTCGCCATCCTGCTGGGGGGCCTGGTGCTGATCCGGTCGATGGATCCGCTGGATCTGGTACGGCTGCCGGTCCCGGCCGGGTTGCGGGTAATCCTGGCGCATCCCGATCGCTCGATGACTACGCGCGACGGGCGCGCCGTGCTGCCGGCCTCGGTTCCGCGCGAGGTGGCAGTGTACCAGGCGGCCCAGGTCGGCGCCATCGTCGCCGCGGCATATTCAGGCGACCTTGCGCTACTGGGCCGGGCCATCGACGACCGGATCGCCGAGCCCGCGCGGGGTCCATTGCTGGCCGGCTTCGCCGAAGCCAAGCGCGCGGCGATGGCCGCGCACGCGCTGGGCTGCTCCATCTCCGGCAGCGGCCCCACCACGTTCGCGCTGGCCGGGGACGACGAGTCCGCCGCACGGATCGGCGCCGCCATGACCGCGGCCTATGCCGCACTCGGCATTCCCTGCACCACCCGCGTCGCCACGCCGGACCTTCTGGGAGCCCGCGCCCTGTGAGCTTTTCGACCGCCCGTCCGCGCTCCTGGCAAGTCTGCATTGCCTGCGGCAACGAGGCATTGGAGACCGAGGCGGCGGTGCGCTGCCGGGCTTGCAGCGGCCTGCTGGAGGTGCGGCACCGGAGCCCCGATCTGCCCGGCGCGGTGTTGCGCGGCCTGTTCCAAACCCGCTGCTGTACCCGGCCCGACACCACGGCCTCGGGTGTGTGGCGCTTTCAAGAGCTCGTGATGCCCAGCGCGGGGCCGAATCCGGTGTCGTATCCCGAGGGCAATACGCCGCTGCTCTACCGCCACGGAATCGCCGAGTGGGCCGGCGTTTCGGATCTGTTCCTCAAGCATGAGGGCCAGAACCCCACCGGCTCGTTCAAGGACCGCGGCATGACGGTGGGGATCACCCAGGCGGTCCGCATCGGCGCCCGCGCGGTCGTTTGCGCGTCGACCGGCAACACATCCGCCTCGCTCGCGGCATATGCGGCGCTGGCCGGCCTGCCCGCCTTCGTGGTGGTGCCGGCCGGCCGGGTGGCGCGTGGCAAGCTGGCGCAGACGGTGGGTTATGGCGCGCGGGTGGTGGCGGTCCGGGGAGATTTCGACGCCTGCCTTCGCCTGGTGGAAGCGGCGAGCGAATTGTTGGGCCTCTATCTCCTCAACAGCGTCAATCCATTCCGGCTGGAGGGACAGAAAACCATCGTCTTCGAGATGCTGCAGCAGCTCGGCTGGGAAGCGCCCGACTGGATCGCGCTGCCCGGAGGAAATCTGGGAAACACCGCGGCGTTCGGCAAAGCGCTGGAAGAGGCGCACGCATGGGGCCTCATCGACCGGGTGCCTCGTCTGGCGGTGGTCCAGGCCGAAGGCGCCGCACCCTTCGCGCGCGGATTTGCTGGGGGGTTTCGCCAGCGGGTCCGGGTCGAGGCGGAAACGGTGGCCACCGCCATCAGGATCGGTGATCCCGCGTCGTGGGACCGTGCCGTCCGCTCGATCCGGTATACCGACGGAGTCGTTCTGAGCGTCAGCGATGCCGAGATCCTGGAGGCCAAGCTGGTGATCGATCACGCCGGGGTCGGCTGCGAGCCGGCCAGCGCCGCGGCGGTGGCGGGAATCCGCCGGCTCACGGCCACCGGAACGATCCTGCCCGACGCGCGCGTGGTGGCGGTCCTCACCGGCCACATGCTCAAGGATCCCGAGATTCTGCTGAGCGCTGCGGGGGAGGCGTCTATTCGAGAAATCGACGCCACTCCCGAAGCGCTCGCGCATGTGGTAGCGCCGATCCGGCCGGAATAGCGCGGGCCGGCGCCCACCTATATTGCGTCTGTCCTCCAATGCCCGACGGGGAGCCCGCATGTACCTCGGACCCGATACCGCAATGCCCCTCGCCTCCGCGATTGCGGCGGTGATCGGTGTTGCCGTGATGTTCTGGCACCGCACCAAGGCCCTGGTCAAGGGAATCGGGCGTTCGGTGGGCAATCTGTTCGCCCGGATCGCCGGCCGCCGGTAGTCACTCCCGCCCGGCTCACATATAGCCGTCCCTCCGCAAGGTTTCCAGCCCCCCGCCGTCTTCCGCGTCCTGGGCCCGGCCGGACCGCTCGGCCACCCGCGCGAACTGTCCGCTCCGCAGCTCATCGATGATTTCCCGGGGGGTCCGGGCTTCCGACCGCACCGGCCGGGTGCAGGGGGCGCACCCCAGCGAGCGGTACCGGGTGCCGCTCCCCTGGTTGTAGTACAGCGAAACCGTCGGAATCGTTTCACGGTCGATGTACTCCCAGATGTTCAGCTCGGTCCAATCCAGCAGCGGGTGAATCCGGAGGTGACTGCCCGGCGCAAAATCCGTCTTGTATTGATTCCAGAATTCGGGCGGCTGCTCGCCGATGTCCCACTCGTTCCGCGCCGAGCGAGGAGAGAAGTAGCGTTCCTTCGAGCGGCTGCCCTCCTCGTCGGCGCGAACGCCTACGATCACGCCGGTATACGGCTCGCGATCGGGGTCGGGCTCGTAGGCGCCGGTCTCCAAGTTCATGCGGAGCCGAACGCCCTCTCCACTGAGCGTCCGGGCCAGCGCTTCGGTTTTGAGCACACCGCAGCACCCGATCCGGTCCAGAGCGCCGGCCGGGAAGGTCCGGCGCTCCGCCAGCGCCGCATCGTTGCGGCCCACCACCATCGGAAGCCGCCACTCCCGTGCCAGACGGTCCCGGTGCGCGATCATTTCGGGGATTTTGAACGACGTGTCGATGTGCACCAGCGGGAAAGGAACGTGGCCAAAAAAGGCTTTGCGGGTGAGCCAGAGCAAGACCGTGCTGTCCTTGCCGATCGACCAGAGCATGCAGAGTCTGGGGAAACTGGCGTAGGCCTCCCGCAGGAGGTGCACGCTCAGGGACTCGAGCCGATCGAGGTGATCCACCGACTTCACGGTACCGGCCTGCGTTCCAGCGCCGCCAGCACCTTTCGCCCCGACTCTTCGATGCTTTCCCGGCTGGTATCGATGGTGACCTCGGGCGCCGGCGGGGGCTCGTAGGGGTCGTGGATACCGGTAAAGTTGGCGATCTCTCCCCGCCGCGCCTTCGCATAGAGGCCCTTGGCGTCCCGCCTCTCGCACTCCGCGAGGGGTGTCGCCACATAGACCTCGATGAAGGACCGGGCGGCGTCCCGGACCGAGGCCCGTCCCTCCGCGTAGGGAGACACGAACGACGCGATCACGAAGATGCCCTTCGACTCCAGCGTGCTCGCGAGATGGCCGATCCGGCGGATGTGGTCGTCGCGCTCCTTCCTGCCAAAGCCCGTGGCCGGGAAGCGCTGGCGCACCGCATCGCCGTCCAGACGCTCCACCGGAACTCCGCGCCGTTTGAGCTCTTCCGCAACCCAATCGGCCACCGTGCTCTTTCCCGAACCCGACAGACCGGTGAACCAGATCACCGCGGGGGGAAACCGCTCGAGCGCCTGACCCTCCCGACCGAGGAACGCTCCGCGCTCGGCCAGCAGCGCCCGGAGCCGTTCGACTCCGGAGGCGGCGCCCGCTTCCTCGGAGAGATGCAGATCCACCGGCAGGTCAGTGGCGCGGCGGTCTCCCAGCCACGCGGTGAGGATCCGCTCGGGCGAGACGCCGGTCCGGATCAGGTCGAGGTCCGCGGTGGTGAGCTCGGCGGCGGAGACCAGCAGCAGGACCCCGGCATCGAGGAGCAGGTTGGCGATTTCCGCCAGGCGACGCATGTGCTCGGCGCGGTCCCCGGCTTCCCGGCCCAGGTCGGCATCCACGCCATAGAGCAGGTTGGCCATGCCGAGGAAGTAGACGATCTGTCCCTCCTCGAAGAGCCGCGATTCGAGCGCCTTGGCCAGTTGCTTCCGGTCCACCTCGCGTGGGCCGGTGAGCAACAGCATGGTGGGCTGCTGGCGATAGCGCGCCGCGCGCCGCTCGGCCGGGATGAAGCTGGTTTCCCATT
>JAYUAL010000459.1:0-16245 GCA_043741355.1 Gemmatimonadales bacterium
TAAGCGTGAGGTCGGTAGTTCAACTCTACCCAGGCCCATTGTTGTGAGTCGCTGCCCCGCTTCCAGTTACGGCGCTGGACGGGGCTTTTTCTTTGGGGCTGGGGGTCTTTGGTGCCAATTGCTGGTGCCAGTCCGCTCAGGATCTACATGTACCGAGGCAGCCGGTAGGCGCGCTGGACAGGGTCACATCGGTGAACGATCTTCAAACGATACTTGCCCCCCGACCGACACGCCGCGAGGCCTCGGGCGGGGTTTTCCTTGGGCGTTCTAGATAGGGCAAGCCTGCGTTGGTCATGACTGCGCTCGCGCACGTCGGCGAGGACCCGGCTCCTACTTCGGGATCTCGTACCCCAGCGCTCGATATCCGCGCAGCCGCTTCTGAAACATTCGCACGAGCACGGGCGCCGAGCGATCTACGTAGTCATAGACCCGTATTTCGCGTTTGGTGGCGTAGGCGCGCTGCAGCCGCCCGGCGTACTGCACCAGCGTGCCACGCCAGGCGAAAGGCATGGCGAGGAAAAGGGTATCGAGTCGCGCGTCGTCCAACCCTTCACCGGCGTAACGGCCGGTGGCCAGGACAAGCCGCTCCTCATCACCTGGAATCGCCGTTAGCGCTTCCAGTGCCTCACGACGTTGCTTCGCACCTCTACCACCGTGCAGCACCACGAGATTCCGCGTAAACGGTCGCAACCTCCCGGCGAGATAGTCCAAGTGATCTCGACGCTCGGTGAGGAGGATCGGTGAACGGCCCTCCTCGAGTGTCAGCAACACGTCATCGAAGATTTGATCGTTGCGGGCCTCGCACGCCGCCAGCGCGGCGTAGAGCTCCTGAATACCCTGTCCGGCACCATCGGCCTCAAACGGCGTCTCTCGCACAACGAGGCGGCGCACGAAGGCGGGGTGTCCCCCGGCAGCCGATCCCATGACATGGCGTATCGGGCCAAGCTGCATGTGTACGATAGGCTGTAGACCGTCCCGCCGGGTCGGCGTTGCCGTTAGCCCAGTGACATACCGCGCACGGACTTCGCCCAGGACGCGCTCGATAGAGGCCGCCGCAACGTGATGGCACTCGTCTACGATTATGTGGCCGTAGGTCGCCACGATATCGTCGACGACGCCCTTGCGCACGAGACTCTGTACCGTGGCGACGTCGATTGCACCGGTGATGCGGTGTTTCCCGGAGGTCACCTGGCCGATATCTCGGGGTGCGAGGCCGGTGAAGGCGGCAATGCGCGCCACCCATTGTTCCACGAGCGGGCGGCGATGGACGAGCACGAGCGTGTTCCGGGCGCGCCGGGCGAGCAGGGCAATCGCCATCACGGTCTTTCCTGTGCCCGGGGGTGCGACTAACACGCCGGTCTGCTCAGTCGCCAACGCATCCACGGCCCGCGCCTGCTCTCGGCTCAACGTTCCGACGAAGGAAACGTCTAGCGGCACCACATCGGTGCGCTCGTCCCGTATGCTGAGCGTGACTCCGAGGCTGCTCATGAGTTCCTGGAGGTCATCCAGGCAGCCGCGCGGGAGCGCCAGGTGTTCGGGCAGCACTTCGGCGCAATTGATGATGCGCGGGGTGGCATGGGTCGACAGCCGGAGGCGCTGCTTCTGGTAGAATGCCGGGTTCTGAAAGGCCGCGAGCCGCCTGAGCTGCGCGATGAGCGGCGACGACAACCCGGTCGTGGGGATGAACAACCGTTGCGCCAATACCGCCTCGAGAGTTTCAGGCAATGGGCCGGCAATCGCCCGATGCGATCTCTGGCCGGATGGCGGGCGCTCCCAGGGTGACTGGTCAAACGGCGCGTCTCGGTCCACCACGGCGCGAACCCCAAGAATCCGTCCCTGACGCTCGGCAACGGACACGAGCTCAGCAACAGTGGAAGGTGCCAAGCGGGCGACACCAGCGAGGTGTGCCCATTGGTCCGCGAACGGCTGGAACCGATCGTCCAGGAACAGGGTATTGCCTCGCTCGGCGGCCTCGCGCTGGAGCGGGAGCGCGATGAGATTGCCGAAGCCTCCTCTTGGCAGGGTATCTTGGTTGGGAAAGAGCCGGTCGTAGGAGGTCAGCCGCAGCTGGTGCCGCCGCGCCGTGGTTTCGGTGAGCAGAAAGCAGCCCAGAGCGCGTGCGACGTGTGCGGATATCGGCTCGGCAAAGAACAGCCAGGCATGGGCGCCTGCACCGGAACGTGAGCGCTCGATGGACGACACGATGCCGAATGCTCGACAGGTCTCGGCAAAGGCTGCGACATCCTCCTGCCAGCCCTCAGCGTCGAAATCGGCGGCGAGAAACCAGCAGGTATCATCGGACCGCAGTGGGTAGACGCCGACAACGTGGCGGCCGCGCAAATGGTCTTCAATGACCTGATCGGTTACCGAAAGGAACGCCTGGTTCGGGCATTCACCGCACTTGATGCGGGGTTTGTTGCAGACCCCCGAGACCCATTCATTCTGACACGCAGGCGCGTACCCGGACCGGGAGTTCCTTGGGTTGTGCCAGAACTTCGGGTAGACGTCGTCGCGGCCTCGAAAGCGGCTGCGGAAGAGCGCGATCTTGCCGGCTTTGCTCCGGGCCGGCGACGGCGCAGCAACTGGGAGCGTTGGGAGCGGCGGCCTCCCGAGGCGTGCGGCGTCCGCCTCGCCTTGCAGCTCGGAGAGGCGGGCCTCGGCGTCGGCGAGTTGCCGGGCAAGCCCTGCGATGTGCGCCTGCTGTATCGCGAGCTTTTGGGCGGAGCGATCGGGAGTCTCTTCCATGGAACTCAGCCGACCGCGGAATCAAGCGTTGCGATCAGCCCACGGATCTCTACGGCTGCCGCGTCCAGACTGGTAGGCTTGAGCCCGAGCTCGCCGGCCATTCGGGTGAACGGTTCAGTCCAACGCTCTGGCGGCACGAACTCAGGCGGCCACAGGTGGGAGCTGCGTACAGCGAAGACCTCGACACAAGCTACGCTAACAAGGGCACGATGAGCCGGCGATGCGAGTTCGTCCCTGAAAATCAGCAGGTCGATGAGGTCCTGGACCCGTTCATTCGGGTGCTCTTGGGTTTCGGGTCGCGTAACCGCGTGAAGCTTGTGCGCTAAGTGGTAGGGAAGCGAGAGACAAGGAAGAACGGTTGGTCCTTCGATGCCGAAGGCACTCTGAAGATCGAGGGCTGCGACAAGCTCTATTGTTTCCGAAGGACTCTCGCTCCGAGTAAGGTCGAGTGGTAAGGTGCCCCACTCTGCGCCGTCGAAACGAACGCCGATCTCCACGCGCAGGGACTCGGCGCGCTCCATTTCGAACACCGTACCGCTCCGCTGGAAACGGAAGCGCCCGTAGGGTATGGCTAGGGCTTCCTCAAGCGCTAGCACCATATCGGCCTGGGAACCGTGGTAGGTGAGATCGAGGTCCTTGGTTGCCCGCACGGTTCCCGGCCGACGGAGCTCCAGCGCGATACCACCCCGTAGGGAGAAGTCGGTTCCGACACCGCGATCGCCGGTGCGGGTGACCGCGCCACCGATTACCATGCACGAAATCCAATCGCGGACCCGCTTCTCCGCCAGCTGATGCTGCCGCACGTACCGACGCACCTGGCGCTGAAGTTGTCCGACAGACTTCGGTGCCGGTGGCGGCGCGCCCCGGGCGCCAGGGAGAGGGATGGGCGGCATCAGGGATGTAGCTCATGCTTGAGTTCAGCGGCCTGTCGTTGGGTCAGTTTGCCGCTTCGGCGCCCATCCTGAATTGCCTGCTGGACCAATCGGGTGCTCAGATGGGTGCGGATGCCGTCTTGGATGGTCCGAAAGGGTGTGGTCACCTGAATACCGTCCAGCATTTCGACTTCGTGAGGAAGCAGGGCCTCGCGGTGCACCACCAAATGGCGCGGAGTTGCCCGCCGGATACGATAGGGGGGCGGCAGGATGATATGGACGCGGTTCGGGCTAGCGTCCGACAGGCCGTGGAGCTCGAGGGCAGACTCATGCGAGAGAACCGCCTGGACGCCATCCTGCGGCCAGAGGGTCGCTTCCATGTACTGACCGTTTCGAAAAGGGGGGTACTGGGTAAGGCGGTACACTCCGCGGCTCAGGCGCTCGACTATCCCGCGCCGGGCCATCATGCCAAGAGTTCGGTAATCAATGCCTTCCGCAGCGGCTTGGGCCGCGGTGACGTACCCGTGTTGAGCCTCTGCGAATTCGAACAACTGTGCGGCAACTCTTCCCGGCATGGCGCAGCTCCGGACAAAACACAACGTTTTGTTGTGTTATATCCAATATGCCACGATCAGGCAGGGATCCGCAAGCCCCGAGGGCCAAAACAGAACAATTTGTTGTGCTTTGTCCCAAGGGGCGTGACGGAGGGTGGCGGTGAGAAGGGTTACGGCCCCGCGTCCGGCGGGTAAATGGGAGGGTACTTCCAAGCCTTGGTGCCTTTTCCGGTGCCATTTGGCGCCGAGAACGACATCCCGGACTCCGAGTAGACCGTCGGGAATCCTCTTGAAATCCGGGGGATTTCCTGAATCCGATCTCGGAACTCGTCTTCCTGATAAGCGTGAGGTCGGTAGTTCAACTCTACCCAGGCCCATTTTCTTGTAGGGTATTGCCCTGTTGCCAGGTAGGGTTCTGGGCGGCCCATGGGTTGCGTGTCACCGCCGCGGCTTGCCGAGTCCCGCACGCCGAGGCTACAATCGGCGGCAACCATAGGCGGTCGGCGTCACGTCCATTTCACCCGGCCGTCACCTCGCCATCACCCCGGCTAAGGCGTTGAGACTTCGGACTTTCGGCGGGCTGTGGATCGAATTGGGGGCGGCCCCGGCTCCCTCCGATCCGCGTCCGCGCTGGCTCGCCCTCCTGGCGATCCTGTCCGCCGCGGATCCCCCCGGCCGGCCCGGCCCGAGCGTCGAACGGAAAATCCTCCCGCGGGCCGCCCCCAAGGACGTGGGGTAGGTTGGGAGGGACCAAGGAAATGCCTATCCCTGACTCTCCCGCCCCGTTCGAAGATCGCGTCGATCTCGGCGCCATCGGCGGGCGGATGATCGAGCCCTTAGCCGTCTCGTCCTTCCAGGACAGTCAGATCGGCGAGGTCCTTGGGACGGTCCGTCGCGCGCTTGTTGGCGATCAGGTCGGCGCGGCTGAGGAACGGAAATGGTTGTCCCCGAACGGAGGCCTCGTGGCGCTTTTCCCATGCCTGAGCGAAGCCGCTGACGCCACTGATGTCGGTCATGATGTCAATGCGGTTGGGAGGCAGCCCGAGCTGTACCACCCGATCCGCGGCTTCGAAATCAGACGGCTTGAGTCCGAGCGCCTCGATGGGGGCACCAAACGACGCGAGCGCGCGCCAGACTCGGGCGGCGTTGGCGGGCGATCGGTCGATCCAGATGTCGAGATCCTGGGTAGCCCGTGGAACCCCATGCACTGCCATGGCATGTGCCCCGACCACCAGAAAGCGCGCCTCAGCCGCTGCGAGTGCGTCGAGCAGCTCGAACCAGTCGTCGGTCACCGAGCAATCACCCGAATTGGCATCTCGGAACGGGCGTATCGCGGGAGGGGCTTGCCCGTAAGTTCCCAGATCCGGTCTCGGAGTAGCCAGACCATCTCGAGCCGTTCCTCGGCGCTCGTGGAGGCTGACAGGTCCTCGCACGGCTCTTCACCGCGGCGAAAGATGCGGACCGGCCACTTGCTCCGGTCACCGCGGCGCGTGGATGGGGTTCGATCCATTGTTCGAAATCTAACGGGGAACCGGTGATCGGGCGCATGCGAAGGACCCTGCCCGACCGGCCGGCACCCGGGCTTGAGACAGCAGTATGCCCGCGAGGCGATGGGCGAGTGAGCCGTGAACGGCGACGTCCTCCGCGCCCACCGGCGCCCCGGGACCTCAACGCGACGGGGCTTTACGCCGGCTGGCGGGCGCTACGGATCCATCTGCGACCGGCTCCGTGACCGTCATGGCGTGCAGGCGCCCGGCGCGCCGTCCGGTCCGCAATTTTGGGCCTCTGGGCCGTTTCTCCGAGCAGGTCCAAGATTTGCTCACGCCGACGCCCTGGCCAGCCTCGAAGGGGGTCAGCCGCAGGCAAGTCTCCGGTGGCGAGGCGAGCGCCCTTTATAGTCTCAATCCGAAGCTCCTCTGGAAGTTCTTCAAGCGCCAACAGATTTCCTTCTGGCTGGTCTGCCGCTACACCTTCTTCGAGTACGTCCGGCCCCAGCAGACTTACGAATCGCTGCTGGTCGCGCCCTAGTCCAAGCTGCTCCTCTTCCTGACCCCGCTTGCATTCCTGGCAGAGGGGAACGGATTCCGGGCCAAGAGCCTCCTGAATGTCCTGATGGTGGTGTTCTCGGTCGTTCTGCTGGCTTCTTCAGTGCTTACCATCTCGCCCGCAGATTCCTTCGACGGTATTCAGTTGTACCTCAACTGGGTCATGGTTTACATCTTCCTGGCGAACGTGGCCAACACCGAGGCCCGTTTCCTAGTATTCACCGGCGGTCAAGCTCAAGGAACGCCTCGGCGCGGAAAGAGCGCGATCCGGGCGCATTCCGACGCCGCCCGGAATCGTGCGCCAAGTGGCGGAGGCCTGAGGCGCGCGGTGCCATTGCTGAGAAAGCCAGCCAGCCGGCCGATGAGTCGCAAAGACGTATCTTGATTGGCCAGGCGGTAGGCGTCGCAGCCCGTCAATGCTTGAGCCATCTTTCCTGCCACGCCAGGAACATCAGCAGGGCCCAGAGTCCTAACCCGTCGTCGCCCGGATCACTCAGAAACCGCTGCCACTCCCGCTGCAGCGTTTCCTGGCCCAGCAACCCAGCTCGCCGCAGTCCGTTTCCCGCGATCAGATCGTCGGCCCAGCGCTTGAGGGGACCGCGGAGCCACATGCCGATGGGCACCGAGAACCCCATCTTGGGCCGCTCGACCAGCTCGCGGGGCACGCGGCGAAAGAGGACCTGGCGAAGGATCCATTTTCCCTGGCCATCCCGGATCTTGCTCCGCATCGGGAGCCGCCACGCAAACTCCACCACGCGATGATCGAGCAGCGGCACCCGGACCTCGAGGCTTACCTGCATGCTTGCGCGATCCACCTTGGCCAGCAGATCGTCCGGGAGATAGCTCATCTGGTCGGCGAGGATCATCCGTTCCGTCAGATCGCGCGGCCGCCCGGCGGTCAATGGCTCAATGAACGGTCCCGGGAATTCGCGGCCGAGCGGGACGAACCGGGCCGGTTCCTCGCACGCGCTCATCAGGCTTCGGTACATCGTCGCCTCGCTGTCGCCGCGCATGAGTCGCGCGAGCTTTCGGAGTCGGAGACTCACCAGACGCTGGCGTCTTGCCCCGGCAAAGACCCGCGATGCCGCGCCGTGCAACGAGTCCACCACCCCGGCGGGGGCCAGTCCGAGCAGGGCGGCCCCGAAGCGGCGCAGCGGGGCCGGCACCCCCGTCAGCCGGGGGAGCATGGTCCGGCCGTAGAGGTACCGGTTGTAACCCGCGAACACCTCGTCGCCTCCGTCGCCGGTCAGCGCGACCGTCACTTCCCGGCGCGCCAGCTGGCACACCAGCATGGTCGGGATCTGGGACGGGTCCGCGAGAGGTTCGTCGAAGACGTCGGGCAGGCTCGGCACCAGCCCGAGTACATCATCCCCCTGCACGGCCAGCTCGGTGTGATCGGTTCCCAGGTGGCGGGCGACCGCGGCGGCGTAGGCGGCCTCGTCGTACTCGCGTTTCTCGAATCCGATCGTGTAGGTGCGGACTTTCTGACTCGAGACCGACTGCATCAAGGCCACGACGGTCGAAGAGTCCACTCCGCCGGACAGCAGAGCCCCTACCGGGACGTCGGCCTGCATCCGAAGCCGGACCGCGTCGGTGAGCAACCGCTCCAGTACGGTGACGCTTTCGGCGTCGGGCAGGCTTTCCCGGTGATCCTCGCCATGTAGCGCCGCGCCGGCGGCGCTCCAGAACGGCACCGGGCCGGGTAGCGGCAGGCAGGGATCGAAGATCGTCAGCAGGTGACCCGGAAGGAGCTTGGTGACCTTCCGGTAGATGCACCGCGGCGCCGGCACGTAGAGATATCGGAGATAGGCCGTCAGCGCGTCCGGATCGAGCTCCGGGTCGAACGCCGGCCCGGCCACCAGGGCCTTGAGCTCCGAGCCGAAAGTGATGGTGCCCGGGCGGGAGAAGACGAACATCGGTTTGATGCCCAGCCGGTCTCGTACCAGCGTCAGGGCGCGTTGCTCCTCGTCCCAGATCGCCATCGCGAACATGCCGACGAATCGGGTGAGGGCGGACCCGAGGCCCCAGCGCTCGAAGGCGGCCAGGATGACCTCGGTGTCCGAGTGCCCCCGGAAACTGAAGCCGTACCCGCGGAGCTCCTCACGGAGGGCGTTGTGATTGAACACCTCACCATTGAACTGGATCCAGTACCGGCCGCTCGGCGAGCGCATCGGCTGGTGCCCCTCGGACGAGAGGTCCACGATCGCGAGCCGCCGGAAGCCAAACGCCACGCCATCCGGTTCGCTGACCCAGGTGCCCGAGTCGTCGGGACCGCGGTGGCGGATCGTAGACGCCATGCGCTCCGCCCACTCGCGGAGCTGCACCTCGGGACAGCCGGGCCGGACGAACAGCCCGGTCAGCCCGCACATCGTACCACCGCCATGACTCCCTCGTTTTCACCGTTGCGAAATGAGTCCCGGGCGCAGGCAGTTCACCAGCGCGGAAATCTGGGCCTCCGGACGAAACGTCTCAGCCACGCGCTTCCTGGAAGCGATCCCCAGCGCCTCCCCTGCGGACCGGTCGGCAAGCAGGCGCTGGACCGCTACCGCGAGGCGATCGGGATCCGAAGGGGGCACCAGCAGCCCGACTGCCGGGCTGTCGATCAGCTCCGGAATCCCTCCGACCCGCCGTGGCGACCACCGGCTTGCCCAAGGCCATCGCCTCGAGGACGGCGAGGGAAAAGGCCTCCTGCCAGACCGAGGGGATGACGCAAATATCGGCCCCGGCTATCAATTGAGCCACATCGAATCGGTACCCCAGAAACCGGACATCATCCCGGTGGGCCAGCCCCGAGCGAATCCGTTCGAGCTCCTCGAGTGGGGGTCCGGTGCCGGCGTAGACTAAGACCGGCCACTCGGCCGGCCGGGCCGGGTCGCGGGGCAGACGGTCGAACGCTGTCAGAAGGACTCCCACGCCCTTCTCGGGGGTGGCTCGGCAGGCGCAGAAGATCAGCGCGCGCTCCGGCGGAATCCCGCATCGCTCCGGCGCGATCTCCTCCCGAGCAACTGGCACCCCGTTCCAGATATGCAGAACCCGCGCCGGGGGTGTCATGGCCACCTCCCGTTGCCTCCGCGCCACGTACTCGCTCACTGTCACCACGAGGTCGGCCGTGATGAACGGCGGGCGCGCCACCAGTCGCTTCGCGGCTCTCGTGAGCCCCGTCGGTGTGGTGCGCTCGCCCGAGGTGTGATCGTGTACCACGATCCGTTTCACCCCGGCGAGCCGCAGCAGCGGATAGGTCCAGTGCCACGTCTGCCGGTCGGTAAACCAGACCGCCGCAACGCCCAGGCGACGGATCATTCGGAGCAGCCGCACCAATGCGGCTGGGGATCGCGGTTCCAGCGTCAGTTCGATAGCCTCACACGCGCTCCCGTTGAGCGAAGCGGGCGGCGCGGAAATCGAAGGATAGGCCACCAGTGTCCGCACGCCCTCCCCCGCCAGGCAATCGCCGACCGCCGCGTAGAGCCCTTCGATGAACGTCCAGGCGAAACCGGTGTTGGCCGGAAAATTGGCAACGCACAGCAGAACCGGTCGGCCGGGCATCAATCGCTTGCCAGGAAGCCGGCGAGGCGCATCGCGAAGCCTCGCGGACTCAAGCCATCATCGAGGACCGGCGCCCCGACGGCGGCAAGCTCCTCGAGAATGCCGAGTTCCTGCGCTTTGCCGCGCACTGGGGCTTTCGGATCCGGGCCTGCCGGCCCTATCGCGCGAAGACCAAAGGCAAAGTCGAGCGGCCGATTCGCTGCGTGCGCGGCAATCTGCTCTACGGCCGCGACTTTCTCGGCGATGCGGATCTCGGCGCCCAAGCGGACCACTGGCTCGCGCACACCGCCAATGCCCGCGTGCATGGCACCACCGGGCGGGTGCCGCGGGAGCACTTCGAGCAGGACGAGCGCGCGATGCTCCTGGCGCTCGCCTCGCGCCCCTATCGCGCGTTACTCCCGCTGCCCCCGACCCGGGCACTCCAGGCCGTGCCCTCACCCCGGATGCACCCGCTCCTGACGGTGGAGCGTCGTCCGCTCGGCGCCTATGCCGCGCTCGCGGAGGCCACCGTATGAGCCCGACCGCTCTCTCGCTCCGCGACCGGCTCCGTGCGCAGCTCGCGGACCTCAAAATGCCCGGCGCACTCGAAGCGCTCGATGACATCCTCCGCCAGCTCGACGGCGGCGGGCTCCCCGCGCCGGCCGCGCTCGAGGCCTTACTGGGTGCCCAGATCCATCTACGCAATACTCGCCGGCTCGTGGCGGCGATGCGCTCGTCCCGCTTACCCGCGGTGAAGACCCTCGCCGACTTCGACTTTACCTTTCATCCCTCGCTCAAGCGCGAGCAGATCGACAGCCTCCACACGCTCGGCTTCCTGGAAGGCCGGGAGAATGTCGTCCTGCTGGGGCCGCCAGGGGTCGGGAAGACCCACCTCGCGATCAGCCTGGCGATCGCGGCCGCGCAGAGCGGACGCCGGGTCTACTACGGGACCCTGGCCGATCTGATCACCTCGCTGGAAGAAGCCCAGCAAGCCGGCCACCTCCTGCACCGCCTCAAGACCCTCATCTTTCCGAGCCTGCTCGTCGTGGACGAGATCGGCTACCTGCCGATCAGCCGGATCGGGGCGATGCACTTCTTTCAGCTCATGAGCCGGCGCTACGAGACCGCATCCACGATTCTCACTTCGAACAAGAACTTCGACGAATGGGGCGAGGGCTTTGGCGATGAGGTCATGGCCGCCGCGCTCATCGATCGGCTCGTCCATCACTGCCACATCGTGAACATCCGGGGCAACAGCTATCGGATGCGCCAGCACGCCGAGCTCTACGGCGCCCTCCACCGGCGCGGTGAGCCGCCCGAGTCCCCACCCCTCAAGCGGCGCCCCCGGGCGCGGGAGGCCCCGACGTCCTGAGGCTCGTCCCCCTCAAGCAAGTGTGCAATTTGACCCGGTGAAAGTGTGCAATTTCAGCCGGTGTTGACAGTGGGGCGGGAAGGGGTGACCCCCCGGCCCCCACCCGCTAGTTTCAGTCCACGATGCGCGGCGGGGCCCGGCGCCGGGACCGACCCCGCTGGTGGCCCAACGCCTGCATCGGATCTTCGAGCAACTTCCGGGCCCATAACGGAGCGACTCGCATCTGATGGGTCGTGAACGCCACGATACGACCCCGGGCGAGCCGGCATCCTTCCCCCCAGAGGACGGGAGTCAGGGTATCGGCGGGCCGGCGCGCGATTACGACGCCGGGAAAATGGGCTGCCGCAAGATCCGGGTTCCCGCCATCACCGGCCGAAACGACGATCAGCTCCGTTGCGACTCCCTCGCACCCCCGCCGGAGCGCGGCGAGGACCTCGTCGCTCGGCTCCTCGGCTCCGGAACACGCCATCACGACGCTCAACTCCGGCTGGCTCATGAGTCCCGAAGTGCTCCTTGTCGTTGGCCGCGCGGATGAGTGAGGGAGGCCCACCTGTGCCAGTGGACCGTAAGCTTAGCCGGATGTAGCCGTCGTGCAACACAGGACATGAAGGGGTTAGCTTAATAGCCGGCCATCCTACCGCACATCTCCGGAGCGACCTCCCATGTTCGTACACCGTTTCTCTCTCCTCTTTGTGATGCTGAGTCTCGGAGGGTCCTTCGTCGTGGCGGCGCAGACGACCCCGGCCCCTGCGGGATCTCAAGTGTGGGCGAACTTCGACTTCGTACCGGGGGAACGGGTGCTCTTTGCCGAAGACTTCGCCCGGGACCGGGTCGGCAATTTTCCGCAACGGCTCGAGCTGGTGAACGGCAACATGGAACTGGTGGAATGGCAGGGAAAGCGGTGGCTCCGCGTCACCAGCAATGAGGCGAGTGCCAGCTTCATCGTGCCGCTCAAGGAAGTGCTGCCGCAGCGCTTTACCATGGAATTCGACATGACGATTCCCTGGGACGGTGTGGCCATCTATTCGGCCGACAAGGCCGACGGTCTGGGCCCGCGCTCGCCGGACCGCACCAGCGCCTATGTCTCGCTTTCGGGCACCGTGGCCGGCGTATTCCGGGCCGGCAGCGATCAGGGCAGCACCGTGGATCCCAGGACTCTCTTCACCGATTTCTTCAAGGAAGAGGGCGACGCGCACAGCCGGATCTTCAAGGTCCGGGTCGAGGTGGACGGACGGTACGTCAAGGTGTACCTGGACGAACAGCGTGTCGCCAACATCCCCAACGCGGATTTCGGCCGCGCCAGCAAACTCGTCTTCGACTACTCCGGCAACGCCAACGAAAAGAATCTCCCTGTTCTCATAGGCAACATGTCCATCAACGCCGGCGGCAAGAAGCTGTACGACGCACTGGCCGGCAGCGGTCGCGTGGCCACCCAGGGAATTTATTTCGACGTGGGAAGTGACCGGATTCGGGGCGAGTCCACCCCCACGCTCAAGGAGATCGGCGACATGCTCGCCGAGCACCCCGATCTCAAGATTACCGTGGAGGGGCACACCGACAACACCGGAGCCGCCGCCGCCAATCAGGCGCTCTCGCAGAAGCGCGCCCAGGCGATCGTGGACTATCTGACGAGCACCTTCACGATCGCCCCGGCGCGACTCACGGCGAGCGGCATGGGGGCGAGCAAGCCCGCCGCGTCGAATGAAACGGCGGAAGGCCGGCAATCGAACCGGAGGGTCGAGCTGGTCAGAATGTAGGCACCTAACCCGGAGCGGTATTCCCTATGCTTTCCCTGGCCCTGCTGCTGGCGTCCGTTGCGACAGCGGCGGCAATCGACACCACGAGCTACGTCGTCCTGAACCACGGCCGCCCCGCGGGCGAGATGCTGGTGATCGGGCGCGCCGACACGGTCGTGGTGAAATACCATCACGTCGACCGGAACCGGGGCCCCCGTTCGGAGACGCGCTATGTCATCTCCCGGGGCCGGGTCGTGGGTGGGCAGACCTGGAACCTTCCGCTCAGCGGAGATGCCTCCAAGCTGGGCGAGCCGGCCGACCGCTTCGAGGTGGTGCGCGATTCGGTGTTCTGGCGCGGATCAGCCAAGGACTCGACGCGCAGCGCGGTCTTTGCTCCGGGCACCTACTACCGTCTGTTCAACTTCACACCCTACAGCCAGGCGCTGCTCGCCCGCTTCCTGCTGGGGCAGCCGGCGCACTTTGCCAGGCTGCTCCCCCGAGGCACCGCCCGGCTCGAGACCGTGGGCGACACGGTGGTGCGAACCCGGCTGGGCCGGCAGCACGTGCGGCTGGTCATGATGCGGGACACGGCGGGCGAGGCGAGCGGGGTGTGGCTCGACGACCGGAATGAGCTTGTCGCCGATCAGGCAGGATGGTTCATCACGGTCCGCCGGGGGGCCGAGGAGGCGCTGCCGGCATTGCGGGCGATCGAGATGAGGTACCGGGACGCCAACGGCGCGGCGCTGGGGCGGCGGCTCGCTCCGGCGCCGGCGAGCGCCCTCGCAATAATCGGGGGGGACCTGTTCGACAGCGAGCTCGGCATCGTGCGTCCCCGTACCACGGTGCTCATTCGGGGAACCCGGATCGAGGCCGTCGGGCCGGCGGATTCACTCACCATCCCCGTCGGCGCCACGGTGATCGACGCGACCGGCAAGACCGTCATGCCGGGGATGTGGGACATGCATTCCCACCTGTTCCCCAGCAGCCAAACCACGCGGGCGGTCGCCGATCTGGCCCAAGGCATCACGACCATCCGGGATCTCGCGTCCGATGTCGACATGGCCACGTCCTTGAGGGACCGCTCGGCGTCCGGGGACCTCGCGGCGCCGCGCCTGGTGCTGGCGGGCTTTATCGAGGGTCCGGGACGCTGGGCCGGACCGACCGAGGCGATCGACGCCACCGAGGAACAGGCGCTGGCGTGGATCGCCCGTTACGACTCGCTGGGCTACCAGCAGATTAAGCTCTACAATCTGGTCCAGCCGGACCTGGTACCGGCCATCGTCCGGGAAGCCCACCGTCGGGGAATGCGCGTCAGCGGGCACGTGCCGCGCGGCCTCTCCACCCCCGCCGCGGTACGGCTGGGCTTCGACGAGATCAATCACATCGCCTTCCTGCTTTCGACCTTCTACCCCGATTCGCTGTACCTGCCGGAGATGCGGGCCTACTCCGCGGTGGCCTCCGCCGTGGCGCCGAGCTTCAACGTCGACAGCCCGGAGTTCGGCGCGATGCTCTCGCTATTCAAGCAGCGCGGCACCGTCATCGACCCCACGGTCAATCTGTGGCTCTCGCCGCGCGCCCAGGGTGGAACCCCGGCGCCGAACGTGGGGATTCCGGTTCCGGCGAGCGATTCGCTGGCGCAGCGGGCCGACGCGACCCTTCTGCGCATCATCAAGCGGCTCTACGATGCGGGGGTCACCATCGTGCCCGGCACCGACGGAAGCAGTTACAACGCCGAGCTCGAGAACTACGAGCGCGCCGGGGTGCCCGCGGTACAAGTGCTGCGCATTGCGACGATTGTTCCCGCGAAGGTCATGAAGGACGACGCGGAGTATGGCAGCATCGCGGCAGGGAAGGTGGCGGATCTCTTCATCGTGGACGGCAAGCCGGCCGAGCGGGTGGCGGATCTTCGCAAGGTCGAGCGGGTCATCCGCGCCGGCCGGGTGTACGACTCCAAGGCGCTGCGGGTGGCGGCAGGCGGCGGCGGGTAGCGGAATCCGGACCTATCAGATCTTGTAGGTGCTCCGGCAGCCGACCCTTACCAAATTCACTGTTCCCACCCAGCTTGTGTCTCACGCCCGCGAGCCGTACCCGTTCCACCCCCCCCAACGCCTCACCCCGGGTGGGCCCATGAAACCGCGCGACCCGGCACCACGCGATTCCGCTCCGTTCACAGAAGTTTTCGCGGCCGAGTGCGAGGACGTGCGCGAGCGCCGCAAAGTCCATGGCCTTGGGAGCCAGGGAACGGAAGCGGGACCTCCCTCGAACCTGAAGGGCCTCGCGCTCTCCGGCGGCGGCATCCGCAGCGCCACATTCTGCCTCGGCGTGCTGCAGAGACTTAACGCGCATGGCGTCCTCCCGCAGTTCGACTACCTCTCGACCGTATCCGGGGGCGGTTTCGTGGGCGGCTGGTGGAGCGCCTGGATGGCCCGCGACCGAGGCGGTTCCCCGCCGGACGCCAGGGAGGTCTTCCCGCCGGATGAAGGCATTGAAACCGAGCGCGGGAAGTGGCATTCTCGGAAGAATCCCGCCGCCGCCGCGGACGGATCGGAGCGCCCCGAAGGCGCCCGTTCCGCCGGAACCGACCCAGTGCATCACCTGCGCCTCTTCGCCAACTACCTGACGCCCAGGAAGGGCGCCTTGAGCGGCGATACCTGGCGCGCCATCACCGTAGTTTCGCGCAACCTGTTCCTCACCGTGTTGATGCTGATCCCGCTCCTGGGCGCGGCGATTCTCGCGTCGCAGTTCTACTTCACCGCCGATCCCAGCCTGGTGGCGCCCTATACCTGTGACATGGCCCCGATGGAGGGCGCCGCGTCGGTGGAGCTGATCCGTCCCGCCGGCGACCCCACGCGGGCGGCCGGGGTGCCGGTGTGCGAAAAGTCCCCGCCCGCCAACCACGCGGAACACAGCAGCGCGCTCGTCAAACGCGTCGCCTGGGTAGCGTTGCCCGTGCTGGTGCTCACCGGTGCGCTGCTCGGCTCGCTCGTCTTCTGGATGCTCTTCAGCATCGGGCGGATGTTTCTGGCGGCGCTCGCCGTGGTGGGAGTGGCCCTGATCGCCACATTTCTCTCGGGCGCCGTCGACCGCGGAACCGCTCCGGCCCTCTTTCAGGAGCTCGCGCCCTACCGCCCGGGACTGTTCCTGGCAATCGGCGGAATTCCCATCATCGGGATCGTGATATACCTGCTGCTGCGCTACTACCTGGCCGAAGCCACGAGGTCGACGGGGCCATCAGTCGGCGTCGCCGAGATCCTCACCAATCGCATGACCAGGGCCCAGTCGATCATCCTGGTGCTCTTCACGATTATCACGGTGACTCTGCTCTTCGGCGGGTTTGCCCACGAAGGGGTGAACCACATTCTGCTGGTCACCGGTCCGGAAGGAGCCATAGGACTCCAG
>JAYUAL010000460.1:0-3105 GCA_043741355.1 Gemmatimonadales bacterium
GTCGATGAGTCCAAGCGCCTGAATACGCTGCACGGCCCCATGATCATCATCGCGGCCTCAGGCATGGCAGAGGCCGGGCGCATCCTGCACCATCTCGCCAACGGGATCGGCGATCCCAAGAACTGCGTCCTGTTCGTCGGGTTCCAGGCCGAGAATACCCTAGGCCGCAGAATCCTCGACGGGGCCCGACAGGTTCGGATCTTCGGCGACATGTATGAAGTCCGGGCCGAGGTTGAGAGTATCGGCGGCTACTCCGCTCATGCTGACCGCAAAGAGCTCCGAGCCTGGGTCAAGATGCTGGGTGGGCCCGTCCGCCGGGCCTTCGTCGTGCACGGGGAACCTGGACCCGCCTCAGCGATGGCCCAGATCCTCAAAGAGGAGGGGGTGGGAGAGGTCGTCATACCTCAAATGGGTCAGTCGTTCGACCTGTGAGGCGCCCTCTCCGCTGGGCCGGGTGGCTCCTGGCCACCGCCCTGGTGGGTTATGTCTTGCTGTTTGGATGGGTGTGGCGGGTGAGTCGCCTCGACCAGCGCCAAGCGGCGGACGCAATTGTGGTGCTCGGCGCCGCACAGTACAACGGTCGCCCGTCACCGGTGCTCAAGGCCCGTCTCGACCATGCTGTCGAGCTCTATCGACAGGGACTTGCCGCCGTCGTGGTGGTGACCGGGGGTATCGGCGCTGGTGATCGGGTGAGTGAAGCGTCCGTGGGCCACCGTTACCTCCGCGCCCAGCTGGTGCCCGACTCCGCCATCATCGTTCGACCCGATGGGCGCACCACCGAAGAGTCGATTCATTCGGTGGCGGAGTGGATGCACGAACGGGAGCTCTCCCGCGTGCTCCTGGTTAGCGACCCCTTCCACATGGCCCGCCTTCGCCTCGAGGCCCGCCGCGCAGCATTGGACCCCGAAACTTCTCCCACCCGTACCAGCCCCATCATCCCGGGCAGCCGCACCGAAGCGGGATATCTTGCGCTCGAGGCGCTTAAATTCCCGGTTGCCGCCATTCGCACCGTGGTGGGTCACAAGGCTCCCGAGTCTCCGCGTCCCGAGCCGTGAGCCAACCGTAAATATTAGAAGTATTCATTGCAACTACTTGCCGACGGCGGTCGGAGAGCCCCCGATGACACTCCTCGAGTCCCAGCGCCTCTATCAGGGTCGTGTCGTCAATGTCGATCAGGACACCGTGCGGTTTCCCGATGGCTCTATCGGGGAGCTCGATATGGTCCGGCATCCCGGGGCCGCCGCGGTTGTGCCCTTTCTGGACGATCCCGCGAGCCCCGACCCCCGGGTGCTGCTGATCCATCAGTTCCGCCACGCGGCCAACGGCCTGCTCTGGGAGGTCCCCGCCGGCACTCTCGAGCCAGGCGAGCCGCCGGACGCATGTGCCCGCCGGGAGCTTTCGGAAGAGGCCGGGATGGAGGCGGGCAAGCTGGTGCGACTCACCACCATCTTTACCACCCCGGGGTTCACCGACGAGCGCATTCACCTCTACCTCGCGACCGGCCTGTCTCCGGTGGCTCTGGCCCGGGAAGAGGATGAGTTCATCACCGTGCACGTGAAGCGCTGGAGCGAGGTGGGGAAGATGATCCGCAGCGGGAGAATCAAAGACGGCAAGAGCCTCTGCTCCTTGATGTACGTCAACTGTTTTCTCGCGCGTCGCTAAATTCCCGACATGCCCAAACTCGCCTTCGACGCCTTCTCCAGGCAGATCAAGAGCGGAGACATCCCGCCCGCGATCTATCTGTATGGCGACGAAGACTTGCTCAAGGACGAAGCGGTGCGCGCCATTCTCGACGCCGTCGTGGATTCAGGCCTCCGCGAGTTCAACTACGACATTAGGAGCGCCTCCCAGTTGGACCCCGAGCATGTCGAGGCGCTCTGTACAACGCTCCCGATGATGGCGAATCGTCGATTGGTGGTGATCCGCGACGTGGAGGCCTGGAACAAGCGGGCCCGGGCCAAGGCGGCGGTGCTCCACTATCTCGCCAGGCCCGCCGCCGAGACGGTGCTGGTCCTGGTGCATGGCGCCTCGCGGAAAGAAGGCGAGCGCAGTGAGGCCGACGCCGACCTGGCCCGCCTTACCTGCGCCGTGGAGGTCGGGCGATACACTCCGAAGATGGCCGAGAAATGGGTCGTTAAGCGCGCAGAGGAACGCGGGCTTCGACTCGAGCCTGACGCGGTTTCCCACCTGGTGAGGGCGGTGGATGCGGAGCTGGGCGCCGCGCGGAGCGAGCTGGACAAGCTGGCCGGCCTGGGCGGCGGCGCGCCGATTACGCTGGAGCAGCTTACGGCGCTCCTCGGCATCCGGCACGGAGAAACCCAGGCGGACTGGTGCGACTTGATTCTCGACGACCACCCGGGACGAGCCGCCGCCATTCTTCCCCATCTGCTGGACCAGTCCGGCGTTTCCGGCGTGGGACTCCTGAGCCAGCTTGGCACCCATCTGGTGGGGCTTGGCCTTGCGCGGGCTCTCTACGATCGCGGGCAGCGGGGTGCCGGCCTCGAGCGCGCAGTTTTCGATGCGATCATGCGGGTCCGGCCCGGGCGCCTCGACTATCGCGGGGCGGCGGCCAAATGGAGCAGGGCAGCCGAAGAGTGGCCGCTCCGCCGGGTGGACGCTGCCATCGCGGCGGCCCGAGGGGCCGACCAGCGCCTCAAGGGCATCACCCTGGCAGACGAACGGGGCGTGCTGGTCGATCTTATCATGCAGTTGGCGCACCGGACCCGGGAGGCGGCGTGAAAGAGATGCTCGGTAACCGCCCTGCGCTCCAGCTTCTTAGCGTCCTAGCGTCTTTGCCTCTTAGCCTCGCACTCCTGGCCTTCCTCGCCGCGCCGGCCGCCGCGCAGTCCGACCCGCGTCTCGTCGCCGCGGTTCGGCTTTCCCAGGACGGGCTCTCGGACTCGGCGCGGGCCATCGCCGGAAGGATTCTTGGCGCCACCCTGCCCACCGACTCGCTCTACCCGGAAGCCCTCTACGCCATGGGGCTCCTGGCGGCCACCGAGCAGGACCGTCGTCTCTATCTCCGGCGCGTCGCGGTGGATTTCACCCAGTCCCCGTGGGCCGACGACGCCTTGTTGCAGCTCGCCCAGCTCGATTATGCCTCCG
>JAYUAL010000461.1:0-7290 GCA_043741355.1 Gemmatimonadales bacterium
ACTGGGCGGCGTCGGGAGCGTCAACACGACCGAGTTCTCCGCCGGTATCGAGTACCTCACCGATCCGAAGCGGCTCTCGCACCGCCCTCTCCGGCTGGGCGTGCGGTACGCCACGCTGCCGTTTCCCTTCAAATTGGGCGCCAAGACAAGCGAGACTGCGATTTCATTCGGCACTTCCTTCCGTTTCGTGGCGGAGCGGGCCGGATTCGATGTGGCGCTGCAGCGGGTCTGGCGAAAGGGCGGGGCGGGCTTCACCGAGAAAGCCACCCTCCTTTCGCTGGGTGTGTCGGTCCGGCCGTGAAGCGCGTTTACCTGGAGACTTACGGCTGTCAGATGAACGTGGCCGACTCCGAGCTTATTCTGGGAGTCCTGGGCCGCGCGGGATACACGCCCGCCGAAACCCCCGATCTCGCCGACGTGATGCTGGTGAACACCTGCGCCGTGCGCGACAACGCCGAACAACGGGTCATCGGCCGGATGGGAGAGCTGCAGCGCCACAAGCGGCCCGGCACCGTCCTCGGCGTGGTGGGATGCATGGCCCAGCGACTGGGCCCACTCCTCCTCGAACAGGTTCCCCGGGTCGACCTGGTGGTGGGCCCCGACGCGTACCGCAACCTGCCCGAGCTGATCCGCCACGCCCAGGGCGGCGAGCGGGTCACCGACACCGAATTCCGCGGCTGGGAGCACTACGAAGACGTTCCCGCGGTTCGGGCGCCCGGACCGACCCAGTTCGTCACGGTGCAACGGGGCTGCGATTATCGCTGTACCTTCTGCGTGGTTCCGTACACGCGCGGCCCGGAACGGAGCCGTAAGCTGGAGGACGTCCTCGGCGAAGTGCGGTTGCTGGCCGAGGCGGGCACCGGGGAGGTCACGCTCCTGGGCCAGACCGTCAACTCCTGGAACGATGGCGCCCACGACTTCGCCGATCTGCTCCGCGCGGTCGGCGCGGTGGATGGGGTTCGCCGGGTGCGCTTCACCAGTCCGTATCCCACGGACTTCACCGACCGCGTCGTCGAGGCCATGGCCACCACGCGGGCGGTGTGTGAGCATGTGCACCTGCCGGCGCAGAGCGGGTCCAACGTCGTGCTCCGCCGCATGCTGCGGAGGTACACCCGGGAGCGCTATCTGGGTGTCGTGGCGCGGCTCCGGAGCGCCATCCCCGACCTGACGTTCAGCACCGACCTCATCGTGGGCTTTCCCGGAGAGACCGAGGAGCAGTTCCGGGAGACCATCTCGCTGGTCCTGGAAGCCGGCTTCGACGATGCGTACACGTTCGCCTATTCGGTCAGGGATGGAACTCCGGCGGTGAAGCTCGCGGGGCATATTCCTCCCGAAGTGGCGTCGGAGCGCCTGGGCAGGCTAATTGAAGTGGTGCGCAATCAGGTCCGGGCACGCAACATCTTGCGTGTGGGGGCAGTGCACGAGGTTCTGGTCGAACGGCCGGCGCGGCGGGGAACCATGCTGCTGGCGCGGACCCGCGGAAACCATCTCGTGCTGGTGGATCTGCCGATGAGCGCCATCGGCGAGTACCACATGGTGCGTCTCACGGGAACCACGGGGTCGACCTTCACCGGGGCGGTGGTTGCCCCACAACTGGCGCTCCTATGATCCAGAATAAAGTGGAAGCCCACGTCATCGAAGCGTACGACGCCCTCCGGGGCCATTTCCCGGAATTCTGCGGCTGCGAAATCTGCCGCGCCGACGTACTGGTGTACGCCCTCAACCGGCTGCCGGCCCGCTACGTGGCCAGCGTCGAGGGCACCGTCATCACCGAGCTCAACCTCGACAGGCAGCAAAACCGCGCCTCGATCGAGGTAGCCGTGATGGATGGGGTCCGGAAAGTCATGGAGTCTCCCCGATGCAAGATGCCAGTCCGGCGAACCGTCACTCTCTGAGGGGTGCGGCGGGGCCATGAGGCCCGGCCCTGTGGTGTTGCTGGTCATAGTGTTCGAGGCCGGTCTCGCGACCGGCCTCTCGCGTTTTCTGGATCCTGCGCTCGCGATCGGGGTACTCGGCGGGCTGCTTTTCCTCGCCTATGGCCGCCCGATGGGGTGGCTCGCGGGAGCGGCAGTAGCTGGTTTCTTGCTGGGCGCAGTGACCCGGGCCGCGGCCCAGGGGAGCTGCGCGGCGCGGTTGCCGGTCGCGCGAGTGACCATCGCGATCCGTCTGCTCGAGCCGGTGGAAGACGGCGTGGCATCGGCCGCGGTTCTCAACCGGCGCTGCCGAGGCGCGGTTACTGTGCGGGTCCGGGAGCAGCGCCTGCTGGCGGCCGGCACCCGATGGCGCGCCACCGGCCGGTGGATCGGCGCCCCGCGTTTCGGCGGGCGGCCGGACGGAATCCTGGTCGTGACCAGCCTGGATCCGTTGCCCGGCACGCTCGGGCCGGGTGATCGGCTCCGTACCGGGATCGGACACACGGTGAAGGGGCTGTATGGCGCCCGAGCCGGTCTGGTCGAGGCGCTTCTGGTCGGGCGGCGCGGGGGCATCGACCCGTCTATGAACGCGGCCTTTGCCCGCTCGGGGCTGGTGCATTTGCTCTCGATCAGCGGATTCCACGTCGGCATCGTGTTCGGGTGGACCGTACTCATCCTGAAGGCGCTCCGGGTCCGCCGTGGCAGGGCGGCGTCCGTCGCGGCCGGCCTGGTATTCCTGTACGTGGCCTTCCTGGGGTGGCCCGCGCCGGCGGCCCGAGCCGCTCTGCTCTGCGGCCTGGGAAGTTGGTGCTTCTGGCGGCAGCGGAGGCCGGCCGCGGTTCCGCTGCTCGCGCTCACCTGCCTGGGAGTTACGCTGATCGATCCGTGGGCGCTCTTCGATTTGGGCGGGTGGCTCTCGGCGGCGGCCTTCTGGGGCGCCCTCAGCTTTACCCGCTGGAGCGATCGCGCACTCGGGCCGGGCGCGGGGTGGCGGATGCTGTTCGCCTCGGTTGGCGCCACGCTGGCCACCGCGCCGCTGACGGCGGCGGCGTTCGGCTCGGTGGCGCTGGCCGGCATCGGGCTCAACTTCGTCGCGGTGCCGCTCGCCGCGCTGGCGGTGCCGGCGGTGCTGGCCAGCGTGGTGGTGGCGCCGCTCGCGCCTCCCCTGGCGCAAGTCCTGGCCGCGGGAGGCGGACTCGGACTGGCGGGCATCGAGGCCCTGGCCCAGGCGGGAAGCGCGCTGCCGCTCGGCGCCCTCCAGTCCACGCCGGGACCAGCCGCGGCCCTCCCCTGGGTGCTGGTGCTCCTGGCGGTGCTGTGGGTGCTCGGAAGCCGCAATACCTCTCGCCGTGCCGGACTCCGGGCTGGGTGGATAATGGGAGCCGTGGGCGTGGCGGCCATGCTTCCGATCCGGGGCTGGCTCTCGGCTGACGAGGGCAGCGGGCTCGCGCTACATTTCCTCAGCGTCGGGCAGGGAGACGCCGCCCTGATCCGGACGCCTTCGGGTCGCTGGATACTGGTCGACGCGGGGCCGGCCGACGAACGGAGCAACGCGGGGCGGGACGTGGTGCTTCCGTTCCTGGTGCGTCATGGAGTGCGGCGGCTCGCCGCGTTCGTGCTCTCGCACGCGCACCTCGACCACGTGGGAGGAGCGCCGGCGGTGCTCCGGCAGGTTCCGGCCGATCTCATCCTCGACCCGGCCGAGCCGGTAGCCGAGCCCCACTACTTCGAATTGCTCGACCTGGCAGCGGAGCGAGGGTACCGATGGCGTCCCGCCCGGGCCGGCGACTCGCTGGTGATCGACGGGGTGCATCTCAAGGTGCTCCACCCCGACACCACGTGGCCGCGCTGGCACGACGATCTGAACGACGATTCGGCGGTGCTGCTGGTGCGATCGGGCGCGTTCGAGGCGCTCCTGGCGGGTGACCTCGGCGTTCGCGCGGAATCGCTGCTGGCCGGTCGAATCGGGCGGGTCGACCTGCTCAAGGTGGGCCACCACGGCTCCCGCGGCTCCAGCGGCACGGACTGGCTCCGGGAGCTCGAGCCCAGGGCCGCCATCGTGAGCGTGGGCGCCAACCGGTACGGACATCCCGCGCCCGAGGCGCTGGAGCGCCTGTCCGGCGCGCACGCCGAAGTCTGGCGCACCGACCGCGACGGCACCGTGACGGTGACCGTCGCCGAATCGACCATGACCGTGCGCGGGCGCCGGTCGGCCCGGACCTATTCCACCCGCCCCTGAGGAGACCGAATGCCGTTCCCCGAAACCTCGGTCATCACGATCGAGCGGTTCATCATGGAGCAGGAGCGCCGTCACCCCGAGGCCACCGGCGAGCTCTCGAACCTGCTCTACGATATCGCGCTGGGGGCCAAAATCATCGCCTCGGCGGTTCGGCGCGCCGGACTCATCAACATCATCGGCTCGGCGCAGGCCGTGAACGTGCAGGGGGAGGAGCAGCAGAAGCTCGACGTGTTCGCCAATGAGGCGCTCAAGAACTCGATGAGCTTCACCGGGCGGGTCTGCGTGATGGCCTCGGAGGAAGACGAGGAGATGATTCCCATCGCGGAAGACATTCCCCACGGGAAGTACGCCGTATTGTTCGATCCGCTGGACGGCTCCTCGAACATCGACAACAACAATCCGGTCGGCACCATTTTCAGTGTGTACCGCCGTCTATCCATGGAGGGTCACGGCACCCTGGGGGACGTGCTGCAGCCGGGCCGGGAGCAATGCGCGGCGGGTTACGTCATGTACGGCTCCAGCGTCATGCTGGTCTATAGCACGGGGCAGGGAGTTCACGGCTTCACCCTCGACCCCACCATCGGCGAATTCGTGCTCTCCCACCAGAATATCCGGATCCCCGAGATCGGGAAATACTACAGCGTGAATGAGAGCTACTTCGGGCGCTGGTCCCGGGGAATGCAGCGGGCCATCCGGGGCTTCCACGGCGACTGGCCCGACCGGATCACGGGCAAGAACAGCCGCTATATCGGCGCGCTGGTTGCCGATTTCCACCGCAACCTCATTTCGGGGGGCATCTTCCTGTATCCCGGCGAAATCGGACGCCCCCATGGCAAGCTCCGGCTTTGCTACGAGGCCAGCCCCCTCGCCATGATCGTGGAGCAGGCCGGCGGCGCCGCCACCGACGGCGTGAACCGCATCCTGGACCTGACGCCCTCCAAGCTGCACCAGCGCACGCCGCTGGTCATCGGATCGAAGAAGGACGTGGAATTCGTGGCGGAAATGCTGCACGACGAGAGTCGATGAGCGAACCGCCGGTCAAGCCGATCTACGGCCCCGCCGACTGGCAGGGCGATCCCGGTGAGCCGGGGGCGTGGCCCTATCTCCGCGGCATCCAGCGCTCGATGTACACCGGCCGGCTCTGGACCATGCGGCAGTACGCCGGGTTCGGCACGGCGGAGGAAACCAACCGTCGGTTCCGCACGCTGCTCGCGGCCGGACAGACCGGCCTCTCCACCGCCTTCGATCTTCCCACCCAGATGGGTTTCGACTCCGACCATCCCATGGCGGCGGGCGAGGTCGGCCGGGTGGGCGTGGCCATCGACACGGTGGACGACCTCGCGGCGCTGTTCGACGACATTCCGCTCGACCGGGTGTCCACCTCCATGACCATCAATGCCACCGCAGGCATTCTCCTGGCCATGTACGTGGTGGTGGGCGAGGAGCGCGGGGTGCCCCGCGCCAAGCTGTCGGGGACGATTCAGAACGACATCCTCAAGGAATACATCGCGCGCGGCACCTACATCTTCCCCGCCGAGCCGTCGCTTCGGCTCATTGCCGACATCTTCCGATTCGTGGCGGACGAGGGAATGAGCGTCAATCCGATTTCGATCAGCGGCTACCACATGCGGGAGGCGGGGGCCACGGCGGCGCAAGAGGTGGCCTTTACGCTTGCCAACGCCTGCGAATACGTGCGCCGCGCCCTGGCGCAGGGGCTTACCATCGGGCAGTTCGGACCCCGGCTCTCGTTCTTCTTTGCCTCCCACAACGATCTCTTCGAGGAGGCCGCCAAATTCCGGGCGGCGCGCCGGCTCTGGGCTCGGCTGGCCCGGGAACGTTTCGACGCGGACGATGCCACCTGCAAGCTCCGGTTCCATACCCAGACCGGCGGGGTGACGCTGCAGGCGCGCCAGCCGCTGAACAACGTCGTCCGGGTGGCGGTCCAGGCGCTGGCCGCCACGCTGGGCGGCACCCAGTCGCTGCACACCAACGGCTACGACGAGGCGCTCTCACTGCCCACCGCGGAGGCGGCCATGCTCGCGCTGCGTACCCAGCAGATCCTGGCCTACGAGAGCGGGCTCGACCGGACGGTGGATCCGCTCGCGGGGAGTTACTACGTCGAGGCGCTCACCGACCGGATCGAGTCGGAGGCCCGCGCGCTGATCGGGGAGGTGGACGCCCTGGGCGGCGCGGCGAGGGCCATCGAGCGGGGCTTTTTTCAGGATCGCATTGCCGAGAGCGCGTACGCCATGCAGAAGGCGGTGGAGTCGGGGGACGTGGTGGTGGTGGGGGTCAATCGCTTCACCAGCGAGGAGCCGCCGCCCCGGCTCGAGATTCACGATTACCTTGAGCTCGAGGCGCGGCAGCGGGAGCGGGTGGCGGAGGCGCGGCGCCGGCGGGATGGGGAGCGGGTGCGCGGCGCGCTGGCCGCGCTGGCGGTGGCGGCCCGCGGCACCGAGCCGCTGATGCCCCCGATCGTGGAGGCGGTGCGCGCCCGGGCCACGATCGGAGAAATCAGCGAAGCGTTGCGCGAGGTCTGGGGCACCTACCGCGCCTGAGGGGGGTCAGTCGCCGGAATCGTTCTCCTTTTCCCCCGATTTCACGTACCTGATGCATTGACCCTGATTCTTGAAGGTGGTGCCGTCGGCCCGCCGCAGGGTCCGCCAGCCGCCGTCCTTGCACTGCTCCTTGTCGGTCGGGACGAGATAGGGCTCGAAGTCGTAGGTCGTGTTGTTGCCGTTCACGCCGATGGTGAGCTTGTCGGTATTGCCGGTGAAGCTGGACCAGCCGGAGCCGGCCTTCAGAATGACCGCGCCGAACACCGGATGGATGCCGGCGTTGGGCCAATTGGCCAGCACCTGGGCCATGGTGCAGGGGGTTGATTGCTGGCAGGGCCCCGGGCGGGACCGCCACCACTTGCCGGCCAGCGCATTCCAGGTCTGCCAGGCGCCCTGCGTCACCCCGCCGGGGAAGGTCTGGTAGGGCTCGAAGATCAGCCGACCCTGGAACGGATGCGTCGCGGCCGTCAGGTCGGCATCGAAATTGAATTGCAGGGCGATGGCCAGGTTGTTGCCAGGATCCACGCTCTGCCGGTAGGTGCTGTACTCCAGCATCGTCATGTCGGCGAACCTGGTGCCG
>JAYUAL010000462.1:0-3097 GCA_043741355.1 Gemmatimonadales bacterium
GGGAGCGAATCTCCCGCCGGCGAGGCGTTGGCGATGTTTCCGCCCAGGGTGCCCCGGTTCTGGATCTGGATGCCCCCCACCAGACCCGCCGCCTCCACCAGCATCGGGAGCCGGGCCTGCACGAGGGGAGAGCGGATCAGCGAGGTGAATGTCGCGAGGGCGCCGATGACGAGGGTGTCCCCGTGCATGGTAATGGTGCGCAGCTCATTCAGTGACCAGATATCGATGAAGCGCCGAGGCTTCAGGGTGCCGAAGTTGAGCTCGACGTAGAGATCGGTGGTGCCGGCGAGCGGGGTGCGCGGCTCGCTCCGCATCAGCTCGAGCGCCTGATTGAGTGACGTGGCGCGGGTGAGATCGAGCTCCGCTATCGGTGTTTTCATGCCGAGTGCCCGGTCCCGCGCCACTTCATCACCGCGCGGTAGATCGCGGGGTACCCGGTGCAGCGGCAGAGATTTCCGGCCAGCGCGGTCTTCACCTCGTCAAGCGTGGGCGCCTCGGACAGGGTGAGCGCGGTCAGGATCATCCCCGGCGTACAGATGCCGCACTGGGCACCCACCTCGCTCATGAACAGCTCCTGCAGGGGATGGGTGCCGCCGAGCCCCTCGATAGTCAGCACTTCGGCACCGGTCACCTGGGCCACTGGAACGATGCAGGAGCAGACCGGCTCGCCGTTTACCAGTACGGTGCAGGCCCCGCACTCTCCCTCGCCGCAGCCTTCTTTGGTGCCGGTCAGGCCGCACTCCTCGCGGAGCACGTCGAGGAGCCGCGTCATGGGGTGGGCCGAGACGTCGGTGGACACACCATTGAGAACGAAGTTCATGCGAGCGTCGGGGCGGCGGCCAGCAGCTCGGGCGTGGCGGGGATTTCCCGCACGTCGAACTTCAGGTGACGGAGAGCGTTGACCACGGCGGGCGCGGGGCCGTCCATCGGCAGCTCGCCCAGGCCCTTGGCGCCGAACGGCCCGCCGGGGTAGGGGTTGGTCAGCATGACGACGTCGATCTCGGGAGTGTCCAGCGTGGTCGGGATGGTGTAGTTGGTGAGCTGGGAGTTGGCCATCGCGCCGTTCTTCATGACCACGCGTTCGAGCAGCGCGTAGCCGAGCCCCTGCACGGTGCCGCCCTCGATCTGGCCCCGGGCCAGCGCCGGGTGGATGGGGCGGCCGAACTCCTGTACCGCGGTGAGCTTCACGGGCCGTACTTCGAACGTGTCGGGGTCCAGCTCCAGTTCGGCGACGTCGCAGCCCCATCCGTAGGTGGCGTAGGCGTCGCCCTCGTAGGTGTCGTCGTTCCACTGGATCCAATCGGGGGGCTGGTACATCCGCTCGACGGTGATGGAACCGTGCTTCGCGTAGTACTCCTTCGGCGAGAGCCCGCCGAGCGTTTCCTTCATCTCCAGCGCGCACTCCTCGAGGATCTTGCCCACCACCATGCAGGTGCGCGAGGCCACGGTGGGGCCGCTGTCGGCCACCCGCGAGGTATCGGGCTGGGCCACCTCCACGTCTTCGTAGGGAATGCCCAGCGCGTCGGTGACGATCTGGGCGTGCATGGTGCGGGTGCCCTGGCCGATCTCGGTGCTGCCGACGGCAATGCGCACGCCGGTGGGGGTGAGCACGAGGCGGGCCCTGGACTTGAGGTTCTTCTCGCCGGCTCCGGTGAAGCCGGCGCCGTGATAGAAGAGGGCGAGGCCGATGGCGCGGTTGCTGCCCTGGTACGCGACGCGCTTGCGGACGAAGTCGGTGCGGCGCACTGCCTCTTCGAGCACCTGGTGCGCGCTGCTGTCCTCGCGGAGGGTCTGGCCGGTGGCGGTGGTGTCGCCGGGGCGAAGGGCGTTGATCCGCCGCAGCTCGACCGGATCCATACCCAGCGCTTCGGCGATGCGCTCCAGGTGCACTTCGACGGCGAATTCGGTCTGAGGCGCGCCAAAGCCACGAAAGGCTCCGTTCGGCGGGGTATTGGTGAACACGGCGCGGCCGCGGATGCTGATATTGTCGCAGCGGTAGGGCCCGGCAGCGTGAATGCAGCCGCGGGACAGCACCACCGGGCTCAGCGTAACGTAGGCGCCGCCGTCCATGAGAACATCGACGTCCATGGCCACCAGGCGGCCGTCTTTGGTAAGGCCGGTGCGGTGCTTAACGATGGAGGGGTGCCGCTTGGTGGTCGCGACCATGTCCTCCGTGCGGTCGTAGACCATCTTCACCGGGCGGCCGGATTTGAGCGCGAGCATGGCGGCGTGGCCCGCGAGCATGGAGGGGTATTCCTCCTTGCCGCCGAAGCCGCCGCCGGTCTCGGTCTGAATCACCCGCACCGGTTGGCTGGGGCCCAGAAGGCAGCGCACCGCCTTGATCACATAGAAGGGGCACTGCACCGATCCGTGGATGGTAACGCCGCCGTCCTCCAGCTCGGCAATAACGCCGTTGGGTTCGATGTAGATGTGCTCCTGGTGGCCGGTCCGGTAGGTGCCTTCGACGATAACGTCGGCGCGGGATAGAGCGGCCGCGGCGTCGCCCTTGGTAATGGTGATGGTCTTGAAGGCCTGGGTGGACTGCTCGGGGTCGAAGAGCGGCGGTTCCTCGTCATACTCGATGACGACCCGGGCGGCGTTGAGGGTTTCCTTGTTCTCGTGCGCGAGCAGCAGAATCGGCTCGGCCATGTGGCGGATCTCTTTTTCCACCAGGAAAGGCTGATCCTGCGCAATGAGGTCAACGACGTTGCGGTCGGGTACATCGTGATAGTCGACGATGGTAAAGCCGGTGGTGTCGAAGTCGAGCGTGATGGAGCGGACCCGGCCGCGGGGTATGGTGGAGCGAATGGTGCGGCCGTGCAGCATGCCGGGCAGGACAATGTCGTCGGCGTAGAGCGCGGCGCCGGTGGCCTTTCCGATTCCGTCCTTGCGGGGGACGCTGTTGCCGACGGCGGTCATGGGGCTGAAAGTAGCGTCCGGCCCGCCGGTGGGCCAATCTCGCCGCGTGCTCGGCGGTCTCGCCGCGGTGCCTCCGGGGTGCTCGGGCGGGGTGTCCCCTTCGGGGCCTGCACCCGCCGTCTCATGTCCCGTGGTCCTTGGCAAGTCGGGGTGGACGGGCGCCCGAACGGGATCGTCC